>NZ_QTVH01000001.1:0-211004 GCF_003435975.1 Clostridium sp. AF36-4
CCACAGGCTTATAGCCGCAGAGGAAACCACCAGCTGAGCTGGTGGTCATGATTCGAGCCCCGCCGGGGCTCGAAGTTCGAGGTCTCGGCTGCCGCCTCGGTTGACTATACTGTTAGAAGTATTTCGACACCATTTTCTTCAATTGCTTTTAAGTCTTCTTCTAATGCATCGTCATCAGTAATAAGAACATCTAAAGCGTTAATAGGACAAATGCTTATAATAGAATCTGTGCCAATTTTGCTGGTAGGGTAAAGTCCATAAACTTTTTTTGCAGACGCAAGAAGAGTGTTATACAGACATAAATTTCTGGTTCGCTGGATGGATAATCCGAAGTCAGCACTGACTCTTGCTGAGGTGATAAAAATTTTATCGAAGCGCAGCCGTTTTAACATCTCAATGGCGAAACCATCATATACGCAGCCGTTTTTGTGTAATTGGCCTCCTAAAAGAAGGATGGTGATGTTTGGATATTGGCGCAGATTATCTGCGATAGAGATGGAATTTGTTACAATGGTACAATTCAAATCATGCGGCAGATTCTGTGTCATAAGATACCCAATGCTTGCGCTAGTGATAAATATTACATCATTATCATTTATACAGGTGACTGCTTTCTTTGCAATGGCAAGATAATTTGGGTCAACTTTGGCAATGCGCTCCTTAGCTGTTAAATCACCAATGTTATATTGAGCCCCGATTGTTTCTCTTAAAATGGCGCCGCCGTGAGTTCTTTTTAGCATACCTTGTTCTTCAAGCAGACGCAGGTCACGTTTGGCAGAATCATAACTTATGCCAAACATATCTTGTATCTCCTGATTTGTGATACTTTTGTTTTTTTGCAGCATTTCCAGTATTTTTTTGTGTCTTTCTTCAATAAACATAATGGTTACCTCCTTTAATGGTTGTTGTATTGTAACTCAGATATTAGCACAATCGTTAACAAATGTCAACATAAAACGTGAATAAAGGTTAAATAACGTGAATAAACGTGGAAAACAAGATGCTTTATTGCTAGATTATGTTGTTGATAGTAGATTCTATCTACGAATTAAAAAAGTTTAGATATTTGAATGTACTCGTTTAACACTTCTTTTTATACTAAAGAAAAAAGAAAGAAGGATGCGGAATAAAGACAAAAGACCATAAGATACTTAGCCATTATTTGATGGCACAATTTAATTATCCGGTAAAAAAGAGCTTAAAGCATGCATTGATATTAGGCAGTGTTGAGCCTGACTATAACCCTTTTACCTATCTGCATGGAAGTTTAAAAACAGAAAAATTCCGCGGACATAATTTTGATAATGCACGAAAATGTATTGTGTGTTTGATTCATAAAATCGAAACAGAAGATATGAGTGAGTTAAAACGATGCTATTTGTTGAGCAAATTGATAAAATGAAAAAACGAAAGAGAAATAAAAATGAATCCGAAAAGAGTATACTGTGAACTGCTTATATGTGTTGTGGTTTTTTGCGTGATAGCAGGGATAGGGGCAGCGGTAAAGTTTGGCGGCAGACTGCCGGAATTAAAGCAACAAATGGAAACCGCTAATCTATCTGCTTTCACGGCAAGTGATTTGGCATTCCTTGGCTGTGTAATAGGAGTGTTTTGGATTCCAGTAATTCCGTAGAAAAGCTTTGTGACTCGTGGGTTTTGAGTACGTCGGTATGAGGCACTGGTATTTTCGGTGCCCATACCGCTACGTACTCAATGAGCGAAAGCACCCACGAGACGCAAAGCTTTTCTGCTGAACTACGGAAACTAAAAAATCCGCCATCCGTTTATTTAATACAAACACAAGCGGTAGCCCTTGCATTTTTTTTCATATTTTGATAAACTGTAAAATTGAGAATAGAACTAACTATATTATTGTGTTTTAGACGCAGAAATGAGGCAGATATGGAATTAATTAGTATACGCGATTTGTATCGCAACCAGGAAAAGTATGTAGAACAGACGGTTACGGTCGGAGGATGGTTAAGAAGCGTCAGAGATTCCAAAACATTTGGATTCTTAGTGGTTCATGATGGAACATTTTTTGAGCCGCTTCAGGTGGTATATTCAGATAAACTTGATAATTTTTCAACAATTTCCAAATTGAATGTAGGAGCAGCCGTGATTGTTACGGGAAAAGTAGTAGCAACACCGGGAACGAAACAGCCATTTGAGATTCAGGCAGATGAGGTTGTTGTAGAAGGTGAGTCTGCACCGGATTATCCATTGCAGAAAAAGAGACACTCCTTTGAGTATCTTCGTACGATTTCCCATCTTCGTCCGAGAACAAATACATTTCAGGCAGTGTTCCGTGTGCGTTCTTTGATTGCGTATGCGATTCATAAATTCTTCCAGGAGAGAGAATTTGTTTATGTACACACGCCATTGATTACCGGGAGTGACTGTGAAGGTGCCGGTGAAATGTTCCGTGTGACGACATTGGATATGGAAAACCTTCCGATGACAGAAGAAGGAAAAGTAGATTACACAAAGGATTTCTTCCGCAAAGAAACTAACCTTACCGTAAGTGGTCAGTTAAATGGTGAAACGTATGCGATGGCGTTTAAAAACATTTATACATTTGGACCGACATTCCGTGCAGAAAATTCAAATACGACACGCCATGCGGCAGAATTTTGGATGATTGAGCCGGAAATTGCATTTGCGGATTTGAAAGATGACATGATGTTAGCTGAGAGCATGTTGAAATATGTTATCCGCTATGTGCTTGAGAATGCACCGGAAGAGATGAAATTCTTCAATCAGTTTGTGGACAAGGGACTGATTGAGCGTCTGCGGGGAGTTGTGGATGCGGACTTTGCACATGTTACTTATACCGAAGCTATCAAACTCTTAGAAGAGCACAATGATAAATTTGAATACAAAGTAAGCTGGGGATGCGATTTGCAGACCGAGCATGAGAGATATCTTACGGAAGAAATTTTCAAACGCCCTGTTTTCGTAACGGATTATCCAAAAGAAATCAAGGCATTTTATATGAAGATGAACGACGATAATAAAACAGTTGCCGCTATGGACTGTCTGGTTCCGGGAATCGGGGAGATTATCGGAGGAAGCCAGCGTGAAGATGATTATGATAAGCTGGTTGAGAGAATGAACGAATGTGGACTGGATAAAAAAGATTATGAATTTTATCTGGATTTGCGTAAATATGGTACGGCACGCCATGCCGGATTTGGTCTCGGATTTGAGAGATGTGTTATGTACTTGACCGGTATGCAAAACATCCGTGACGTCATTCCGTTCCCACGTACTGTAAATAATTGTGACTTATAAAGATTACACTAGGAGGTTAGTAACATGAATTTAATAATTCCACAAGGCTATCAGTCAGCGTTAGATATCCGCGAGACTGAGGTAGCAATTAAAAAAGTAAAGGATTTCTTTGAAAAGGCTTTGGCTGCCAATTTAAATCTGACACGAGTTTCGGCACCGCTTTTTGTTGACCCGGATTCCGGATTGAATGACAACTTAAATGGTGTAGAGCGCCCGGTTTCTTTTGATATTTTGGAGCAGAACGGAAGGGTGGCAGAAATTGTACATTCATTAGCTAAGTGGAAACGTCATGCGTTGGGCCGTTATGGTTTTGCTCATGGAGAGGGACTTTATACAGATATGAATGCGATTCGCCGTGATGAAGAAACCGATAATGTACATTCTTTGTTTGTCGACCAGTGGGACTGGGAGCGCATTATCGACAAAGAAGAACGTAATGTAGATACTTTGAAAACTATTGTAAATAAAGTATATCAGGCATTGATGGAAACAGAAGATTATATGGCAATGCAGTATGACTACATTAAGAAATCCCTGCCTGAGCAGATTACCTTTGTGACAACACAGGAACTTGAGGACCGATATCCGGACAAGACGCCAAAAGAGCGTGAGTACGAGGCAGTAAAAGAATATGGTGCCATTTTCCTGATGCAGATTGGAGATAAGTTAGCTTCCGGAGAGCCGCATGATGGACGTGCACCGGATTATGATGACTGGTCATTAAATGGTGATATTATCGTTTATTACCCGGTTCTTGATATGGCATTTGAAATTTCTTCCATGGGAATCCGTGTGGATGAAAAGGCATTGAAGGAGCAGCTTGAAAAAGCAGGATGCCCGGAGCGCGAAAACCTTCCGTTCCAGAAAGAAATTTTGGAAAAGAAACTTCCGTATACCATCGGTGGTGGAATCGGACAGTCAAGAATTTGTATGTTTTTCCTGAAAAAAGCACATATTGGAGAAGTACAAGCATCGATTTGGCCGGATGATGTGTGGGAAGAAGCATCGAAGAAAGGACTTAATATTTTATAATGGATAATTTTACCTTTTATGCGCCGACTTATTTTGATTTTGGTAAAGGCGCCGAAAAGCATGTTGCTGATTTAATAAAAAAATTTGGTGGACATAAAGTGCTGTTTCACTATGGTGGCGGATCTATTAAAAAAAGCGGACTTTATGATACCGTGATTTCCGTATTAAAGGAAAGTGGTTTGGAATTTTGTGAACTTGGTGGTGTAAAACCAAATCCAAGAAGCGGACTTGTATACGAGGGAATTGAGTTGTGCAAGAAAGAAAAGGTTGACTTTATTCTTGCCGTCGGTGGTGGAAGTACGATTGATTCGTCTAAGGCAATTGCCGCCGGTACTTTGTATGATGGAGATTTCATGGATTTTTACCAGGGCAAGGCATCTGTTGAAAAAGCACTTCCAATCGGAACGGTATTGACGATTGCGGCAGCCGGAAGTGAGGGTTCACCAAATACTGTAATTACCGATGAAAAAACAATGGTGAAAAAGGGAACAAAAAGTGATTTGCTTCGTCCGAAGTTCTCTATTTTGAACCCGGAACTTACCTGCACCCTGCCTCCGTATCAGTCGGCAGCGGGAGCAACGGATATCATGATTCATGTTTGTGAGCGTTATTTTTCCAACACAGAGGAAGTTGAGATTACAGACCGCTTGTGTGAAGCAATTTTAAAAACAATTGTATATGAGGCACCGCGTGTCATTGAAAATCCAAATCATTATGAAGCGCGTGCAAACATTATGTGGGCAGGTATGTTAGCACATAATAATGTTTGCGGTGTCGGTCGTGTGCAGGATTGGGCAAGCCACCATATTGAGCATGAACTGTCAGCTCTTTATGACGTCACTCATGGCGCAGGACTTGCAGTAATTGCACCGCTTTGGATGCGTTATGTCTGTAAGAAAAATCCGGGTAAACTTGCTTTATTTGCAAACCGTATATTTGATGTGCCGATGAATGAGAAACATCCGGAGAAAACCGCACTCAAAGGAATTGAGGCGTTTGAAGCATTTTTGAAAAAAATCGGCATGCCGTCTTCTTTCGCAGAGATTGGTGCAAAAGAAGAGGATATCGAGCTTATGACCGATAAGCTTTTGAAGGGGCGTAAGACCGAAGGAAATTATGTGAAATTGAATCGTGATGATGTGATTGCGATTTATCGGAGTGCATTGTAAAAATTAAGGAGGCAGATATGGACCAGAGAGAATTTCTACGTCAGATGGAAGAGTTGGTAGATTTTGGACGAACGAAAGAAAATTTGCTCACCAAACAAGAAATTGCCGATTATTGCAGTGACTGGAATTTGACAGAGGAACAGATGCCATTTGTCTATGCATACCTTAAAGAACATCGGATTGAGGTAGAAGGATATCGTGCGCCGGTAGAGAAAACGGAAGAAGAGGCTGTCGAAAAAAGCGAAAAGGATTCCAAATATCTGCGCTTATATAAAGAAGAACTGTGTCAGTTAAAGCGGTACGAAGAAGAGGAACTTGTGCGTTTACTCGAACAGTTGCGAAGAGGCGAGGAAGAAGTAATTTCTTCTGTTATCGAAGCGCATCTGCACCGGGTCATGCAGTTGGCGGATAAATACCGCGGCCGTGGTGTGCCGGTGGAAGATTTGATTCAGGAAGGTAATTTGGAATTAACCGCCTGTGTTGCGATGCTCTGTGGAAATGAAGAAGTTGTGGATTATCAAAAAGCCATTGAACATGCAGTGAGAAGCCGGTTGATTGAATTAGTAGATGAAGAACTGGCAGGAACGGACAGCGTGCATGCACTGCTTGGGCGTGTGAACCTTTTGCTGGAGGCAACGAGGACATTAGCGCAGGAATACGGACGTATTGCGACAATTGAAGAACTTTCCGAATTTACCCATATGGATATCGAGGAAATTAATCAGTACGTCGATTTGTCCCACAATGAAATAGAACTGGGAAAAGGTGAAAATGAACGAAAATAAAGAATTTAAACTAGAGGCTCTCGTTGAGCCTCTTTGCTTATGGTATGAAAAGGAAAAACGCAGTATGCCGTGGCGGGATGATGCTACGCCGTATCATGTATGGCTGTCGGAGATTATGCTCCAGCAGACAAGAATAGAAGCGGCAAAAGCATATTATGACCGGTTTACAAAGTGTCTGCCGGATATTCCTTCTCTGGCAGCAGTTTCGGAGGAAGAACTTCTGAAATTGTGGGAAGGACTTGGGTATTATAACCGCGCACGCAATTTAAAGAGGGCAGCTTCTCTTTTGGTGGAGCGGTATGATGGCAGGCTGCCGGCCGATTATGATTTGCTGCTTTCACTGCCGGGAATCGGCAGATATACAGCGGGAGCGATTGCATCCATTGCTTACGGCTTAGCAGAGCCGGCGGTGGATGGCAATGTGCTTCGTGTTACGATGCGGTATTTAAATTGCGATGAAGATATTATGAAGATGTCGGTTCGGACTAAGATGGAAAAACAACTTCGTGCCATTATGCCAAAGGACTGTCCGGGCGAATTTAATCAGGCACTGATGGAACTCGGGGAAGTAATCTGCATTCCAAATGGGAAACCACTCTGTGAAGAATGTCCGCTTTCTCATTTGTGTCTTGCTCACAAAGAAGGGCGTGAGATGGAACTGCCGAAAAAGGCGGAGAAGAAAAAGCGCCGTATCGAGAAAAAGACAGTCCTTGTATTCCGGCAGGGTGACCGGATTGGAATTGTAAGACGACCAAATCAAGGGCTATTAGCCGGTATGTGGGAATTTCCATCAAAAGAAGGACATTTGACGATGCAGCAGGTGAAAGAGTATTTGTCAGAAACCGTATCCTGTGAGGTGACGGTAAAACGATTAAAGAGCGGCAAGCATATTTTCTCCCATGTGGAGTGGCATATGCGCGGTTATGAGATTATTCTTCCGGAAGGAAAACCACAAGATGTAGTGCATGGGCTTTTGCTTTGTGACTTGTCAGAGGTCCAGGAAAAATATCCGATACCGGTTGCTTTTCATATTTTCTTACACCAGATTTGAGTGTGGAATAACGTAAAATAAGGGCTTTGGATGAATTTCCGGCTCTTATTTTTATATTCCGTAAAAACACATGATATAGTGCATACTGCAAAAAAAATACAAAAGAATTACAATATATAGTAGACAATGCATACCTCATTTGGTATAATGATTCCTGTAGGAAAAATTATGAACGTTAGTATTGGTACGGATTGAAAGGAGTTGTACAAAAAGTGAGGGTAATCAAAAGGGATGGCCGAACCGTAGAATATGACCGAAACAAAATATTGATTGCAATACGGAAGGCAAATGCAGAAGTGGATACGTTTGAAAGGGTTAATGATGACATGATTGATGGCATCGTTGCCGGTATCGAGAATATGAAACGTGATACGATGCAGGTGGAAGATATTCAGGATATCATTGAGCAGAAATTAATGGCGGCAGGAAAGTTTGACCTTGCGAAAAAGTATATTATTTATCGTTATACGAGAGAACTGGTTCGTAAAGCCAATACCACAGACGATTCGATTATGAGTCTTCTCCAAAACAGCAACAAAGATGTTATGGAGGAAAATTCAAATAAAAATGCATATGTGGCAAGTACCCAGCGCGATTTGATTGCCGGAGAGGTGTCAAAAGATTTGACAAAGCGTATTCTTCTTCCGGAGAAAATCACAAAAGCGCATGAAGACGGTGTGCTTCATTTCCACGATATGGATTATTTTATTCAGCCGATTTTTAACTGCTGTCTGATTAATATTGGGGATATGCTTGATAATGGTACAGTGATGAACGGAAAACTGATTGAGAGTCCAAAGAGTTTTCAGGTTGCCTGCACGGTTATGACACAGATTATTTCAGCTGTAGCAAGCAGTCAGTACGGCGGTCAGTCGGTAGACACCAGACACCTTGGCAAATATTTGAGAAAGAGTGCGGACAAGTACCGCAAGCATTATACCGAGCGTTATGCAGGGAAAATTGCGCCGGATGTAATTGAAGAATTTGTTAAAGAACGTGTAAATGACGAACTCCGCTCCGGTGTGCAGACAATTCAGTACCAGATTAATACTTTGATGACAACGAATGGACAGTCTCCATTTGTAACACTGTTTTTAAATTTGGATCCAAAGGATGAATACATCAAAGAAAATGCGATGATTATTGAAGAGATTCTTCGTCAGCGCTTAGAGGGAATTAAAAACGAAAAAGGTGTTTATGTGACACCTGCGTTCCCGAAACTGATTTATGTATTAGATGAGCACAATGCATTAAAAGGCGGTGAGTACGATTACATTACAAAACTTGCTGTCCGCTGTTCGGCAAAGAGAATGTATCCGGATTACATATCCGCAAAGAAAATGCGTGAAAATTATGAAGGAAATGTATTTAGCTGCATGGGATGCCGCAGTTTCCTTACACCGTGGAAAGATGAAAACGGTAATTATAAATTTGAGGGACGTTTTAACCAGGGTGTTGTCAGTTTAAACCTTCCGCAGATTGGTATTTTAGCAAAAGGCGATATGGAATATTTTTGGCAGCTTTTGGAAGAAAGATTGTCGCTCTGCTTTGAAGCTTTGATGTGCCGCCACCGTGCGCTTGAGGGTGTAACCAGTGATGTCAGTCCGATTCACTGGCAGTATGGTGCGATTGCACGTCTGCAAAAAGGAGAGAAAATCGATAAATTGTTACATGGCGGTTATTCCACGATTTCTCTTGGATACATCGGTTTGTATGAAGTTACGAAACTGATGACCGGCGAGAGTCAGACAACGGAAAAGGGAAGTCAGTTTGCAAAAGCGCTGATGAACCGTCTGCGCCGTGCAACGGATACATGGAAAGAGGAAACCGGAATCCATTTTGGACTTTATGGAACACCGGCAGAAAGCCTCTGCTACCGTTTCGCTGAAATTGATAAAAAACGCTTTGGTGAGATTGAAGATGTAACGGATAAAGGATATTATACCAATTCTTACCACGTGGATGTGCGCGAGAAAATTGATGCTTTCAGTAAATTTGAATTTGAGGCACAGTTCCAAGTTATTTCTTCCGGCGGTGCGATTTCATATGTAGAGGTGCCAAATATGCAGAACAACCTGCCTGCACTGGAAGAAGTTGTTAAATATATTTATGAGCATATTCAGTATGCTGAATTTAATACAAAATCGGATTATTGTCATGTGTGCGGATATGACGGCGAGATTATTATTAATGATAATCTTGAGTGGGAATGTCCAAACTGCGGAAATAAAGACCATGACAAAATGAACGTAACAAGAAGAACCTGTGGGTATCTGGGTGAGAATTTCTGGAATGTGGGCAAAACCAAGGAGATTAATGCCCGCGTACTCCATCTGTAAAGAGGAGATGAAAGAAAATGAATTACGCAGATATTAAATACTGCGATGTAGCAAATGGTGAAGGTGTGCGTGTATCTTTGTTTGTCAGCGGATGTACGCATCACTGCAAAGAATGTTTTAATAAAGAAGCATGGGATTTCCATTATGGAAAACCTTTTACACAAAAAGAAATCGACCGGATTTTAGAGTATTTAAAACCAAATTATATTGCCGGTTTGTCCCTGCTTGGCGGTGAGCCGATGGAGCCTGTCAATCAGGAGGGGATTCTCCCATTGCTTCGCGCGGTAAAACAGACATATCCGGAGAAAAATATCTGGTGCTATACCGGTTATTTGTTTGACAAAGATGTCTTAGATAAAATGTGTAAAGAGTCGGAAGTGACAAAAGAAATTGTATCCTATCTTGATATTGTGGTTGATGGAGAGTTTATGATTGACAGAAAAAATCTGAAAATCAATTTCCGTGGTTCCGATAATCAGCGTATTATTGATGTAAAAAAGACATTAGATGCCGGAGAAATTGTTCACTGGGAACGTGAGATACAATAAATAGTGAGGAAGAAAATGAATAAAACAACAGTAAAATTTAAAAAATTAGACGAAAGAGCACAGATGCCGCATTACGGAACGGAATTTGCGGCGGGTGCGGATTTGTATGCGTGTCTGGATGCACCGCTTACCATTGCAAAAGGAGCAACGGAATTTGTCCATACCGGGATTGCGATGGAAATTCCTACAGGACTTGTCGGACTTGTGTATGCAAGAAGCGGGCTGGCGTGTAAAAAAGGACTGGCACCGGCCAATAAAGTTGGTGTGGTGGATTCCGATTACCGCGGCGAGATTATGGTAGCGCTTCACAATCATTCAAACGAAGATATAACGATTGAAAGCGGCGAGCGCGTGGCACAGATGGTGATTGCTCCTTATATTTTTGCGGAGTACGAAGAAGTATCCGAGTTAGAGGATACAGTGCGCGGTGAGGGCGGCTTTGGTTCAACCGGTACAAAATAATTAAAAAACGGTGGTTTTGTAAATTTTTAGACGGAACATAATTTACAGAACGCCGTTTTTCTGTTATGATAGTGAATGTTAAGAACTTATACACAAAGAATGGAGGAATGAACGATGGGTATGACGATGACGCAGAAAATTCTTGCGGCCCATGCAGGACTGGAGTCGGTAGTACCGGGTCAGTTGATTGAGGCAGACTTGGATTTGGTACTGGCAAATGATATTACCGGACCGGTAGCGATTCATGAAGTAGAGAAATTGAATAAAAAGACGGTGTTTGATAAGGACAAAATTGCACTTGTACCGGATCATTTTGCACCGAATAAAGATATTAAATCAGCAGAACACTGCAAATGTGTACGCGAATATGCAAAAGCACAGGGAATTACAAATTATTTTGAAGTTGGCGAGATGGGAATTGAGCATGCCCTTTTGCCGGAAAAAGGTTTGATTGTTGCCGGTGAGACATGTATTGGAGCAGATTCCCATACTTGTACATACGGTGCACTGGGTGCTTTTTCCACCGGTGTCGGAAGTACCGACATGGGTGCCGGCATGATTACCGGACAGGCATGGTTTAAAGTACCATCTGCCATTAAGGTAGAATTAAAAGGTGAGTTAAAGCCATGGGTCAGCGGTAAAGATGTAATCCTTCATCTGATTGGATTGATTGGCGTAGATGGTGCGTTGTACCGCTCTCTTGAATTTATGGGCGAGGGTGTAAAGAGCTTGTCTATGGATGATCGTTTCTCCATTGCCAATATGGCAATCGAAGCAGGTGCCAAAAATGGTATTTTCCCGGTTGATGAAAAGACGATTGCATATATGGAAGAACATTCGACAAAGAAATATACAATTTATGAGCCGGATGAAGATGCCGAGTATGATGAGACGATTACGATTGATTTGAATACGTTAGAGCCTACGGTTGCGTTCCCGCATCTGCCGGAAAACACAAAGACTGTAAAAGAAGCCGGCGAAGTAGTCATCGATCAGGTTGTCATTGGTTCCTGTACAAATGGACGAATCGAGGATATGCGTGTTGCCGCAAGCATCTTGAAGGGACGTAAAGTAAAAAAAGGAATCCGCTGCATCGTGATTCCTGCCACACAGGCGATTTACTTACAGGCAATCGAAGAAGGACTTGTGCAGACCTTTATCGAGGCAGGTGCTGTTGTCAGCACACCAACGTGTGGTCCGTGCCTTGGCGGATACATGGGTATCTTAGCAGCAGGTGAGCGTGCGGTATCCACAACAAACCGTAACTTTGTTGGACGTATGGGACATGTGGATTCAGAAGTATATTTGGCAAGTCCGGCAGTTGCCGCAGCAAGTGCCATTACCGGTAGAATCTCAGAGCCATCCGAACTTGGCTTGTAAGAAATGGAGGAAATTGATTGTGAAAGCATTAGGAAAAGTATTTAAATATGGTGACAATGTGGACACGGATGTAATTATCCCTGCCCGTTATCTGAATTCTTCGGATCCGGCAGAACTTGCTACACACTGTATGGAAGATATTGATAAAGATTTTGTAAATCAGGTAAAAAAAGGTGATATCATTGTAGCGGAGAAAAACTTTGGCTGTGGTTCTTCCCGTGAGCATGCGCCAATTGCCATTAAGGCATCGGGGGTAAGTTGTGTAATTGCAGAGACATTTGCTCGTATTTTCTACCGCAACTCCATTAACATCGGACTTCCGATTATTGAGTGTAAAGAGGCATCTGAGCGCATTGAAGCCGGTGATGAAGTGGAAATTGATTTCGACAGTGGTATCATTACAAATAAAACAAAGGGTGAGTCTTACAAAGGCCAGGCATTCCCTGAGTTTATGCAGAAAATCATCAAGGCAGAAGGTTTGATGAATTATATCAATGCCAAAGAGGCATAAAAGAAACTAGATTTTGGCAGGAGACCTTATGCGTATGTGTAAGGTCTCTTGTTGCATAGAAACGAGGGAAAATGATGAAAGTAGCAACCAGACATTTTGTCAGACCTGAATTTATGAACCATCACCAGACTTTATACGCCGGCTATATATCGGAGTGGGTGACGGAAGCTGCGATGATTGGTGTGACTGAAAAGTTAGGAACGAATGAGCACGTTGTACTTGCCGCACTGAAAGAAGTGGTGATAAAAAAAGAAGTCGTAAGTGGTATGATACTGCAATTGGATTATGAGGTATCAAAAATCGGGGTGACAAGTATTGAGATTTTGGTAGAAGGAAAGAATTTTCTGACCGGTGAGAGTCATTTGACCGGGCGTGCTGTTTTTGTGACAGTGGATGAAAATGGAAAGAAACGGCCACATGGGCTGTCATAAGAAATGAGGGGAATGGATGAAGGATTTTAGAAATGAATATAGGCAAAAACTGAGAAGTCCGGAGGAAGCGGTTGCTGTTGTGAAAGACGGTGACTGGATTGATTATACGAGTTGTCTTGGAAAGCCGATTCTTTTAGACCGGGCACTTGCCAAAAGAAGAGACGAACTTCATGATGTGAAAATCCGTGGGAATTTGATGGCGGGACCAATTGCGGTGGCAGAATGCGATGAGACGCAGGAGCATTTTGTGTATCACAGCTGGCACTGCTCGGCGTATGAGAGAAGGCTCTGCGATAAAGGGCTCTGCTATTATATTCCGATGGTTTTTCATAACAATGCTGCTTATTATGAATACTTTTTAGACGTTAATGTTGTTATGGTCAGTGTGGCTCCGATGGATAAACACGGGTATTTTAATTTTTCGGTAAATACCGGTGTTGCCGCACCGATTGCCCGCATGGCAGACATTGTGATTGTGGAAGTAAATGAAAATCTTCCGCAGGTGCGTGGCGGTTATGACGAATGTATTCATATTTCGGATGTGGATTATATTGTGGAAGGGGAGCATGAGCCTTTTGTTAATATGGAAGCACTGGAACCGACGGAAATTGACAGGCAGATTGCCAAATACCTGATTCCGCATATTGTGGATGGAGCGACGTTGCAGCTTGGGATTGGAAGTATGCCAAATGCGTTAGGAGAAATTATTGCAAAATCGGATTTGAAAGATTTGGGGATGCATACGGAACTTTGCTCGGATGCGTATTTGCAAATGTATTTGGCGGGAAAATTGACAAATCGAAAGAAAAAACTGGAGCCGGGCAAAGGTGTATTTGGCTGTGCGATTGGTTCGAATGCACTGTATGAGTGGTTGGATGATAATCCGGGAGTAGCGGCATATCCGCTTGAGTATGTGAACCGCCCAAGTGTGATCGCGCAGATTGATCATATGGTGTCGATTAACAGTTGTGTTGCCGTTGATTTATATGGGCAGGTGGCAGCAGAGAGTTCCGGAGTCAGACAGATTAGCGGAACCGGCGGACAGTTAGATTTTTTGATTGGGGCATCGGCTTCACGTGGTGGCAAGGCATTTATTTGTATGAGCAGTGTGTATGTGGACAAGGATGGACAGACTCATTCACGTGTTCGTCCGCAGTTTAATGGCGATATTATCACTTCGCCGCGCAGCCAGGTTTATTTTCTGGCAACGGAATACGGAGTTGTGAACCTTGAGGGGCGTTCGACCTGGGAACGTGCGGAAGCATTGGTGAGTATTGCACATCCGGCATTCCGCGATTATTTAATAAAAGAAGCGGAGAAAAGGAAAATTTGGAGGCGGAGCAACCGTATCCGCTAAGGGGTTACGCAAATATTCTTTCTTTCGTCACACTTTTGTGCTAGAATGACAATAGAAAAATGTACTGGAGGATATTATGAAGGCGAAGAAAAAAGCATGGATTGTAATTATTGTATTGGCAGTGATTGGGTTTTGCGTCGGTTTTTATTTTGGATATAAGGGAGAAAAAGATAAGCAGGAGCAAACGAACACACAGACAAGAACGCAGGAAAAAGAAATACGGGCACAGGGTGAAATGAAGGACGGAGAGCTAGTCGACTATACAAAAAATAATATGTTGGAACTTGGTAAATATAAGGGGAGAACGGTTACCGTTACGCCGACCGAGACGGAAGTTTATCAGGCGATTTTATTGGAGGCAGAGGACTGGAAGAAAAAGGTGGCCGATGGAGAGCGGGTAGAGAAAGGTGACTGGATTTCTCTGGATTACGAAGGCTATGTCGATGACCAGCCATCCGATGATTTGAGTGAGAGCGGTGCCGTGATTCAAGTTGGTGCAAGAAATTTGTTTAATGCGGCGTTTGAACGCGGATTGATGGGCTTGAAATTAGGAGAGACATATAATCTGAATGTGACATTTGCAGAGGATGATGCAGATCCGGACGTGGCGGGGAAAACGATTACTTTTTCCGTTGAGGTGAATGCGAAGTTTAACGATGCATATGCGAAAAAGATGTCGAAAAACAAATATCCGAACGTAAAAGCGTATTATGAATACGCAAAAGCGAAGGAAGAAAAAGAAAACAGAGAGGGAATCGGTGATACGGTATGGGAGGACTTATTAAAAGAATGTAACGTGAAAAAATATCCGGAAGGTTCCAGAAAACAGGCATATAAAGACCAAAAACGTTCGTATCAGGTGTTTGCCAAAGTAAGTGGGCAATCGTATGAAGAATTTATCGGTGCATTAGGTCAGACTGATGAAGATATTCAGTCGTCAGCTGACGATCAGGTGAAAGCGCGTATGACAGCAAAGACAATTGCCATAAAAGAGGGGCTTGCATTATCGGATGCAGATTATGAGCGCTTTCTTTTGGCGTTTTTAGAGCCGGAAGAAGAAGAGGACAAGACTTTGAAAGCAATGGAGAAAAGATATCTCGAAGAACAGAGCTGTTATCCGAGAGATGATATGCTTATTGAATTAGTAAAAGAGTATCTTGGCAAAAATTCAAAGATGAAATAAAGGCGGGGATTTCTATGGCTGAAAATTATGTAACGAACCAGTATTCTTTTGAGAGCCGTGAATCGTATGAACAGACGAAAAAAGAAGCAGAGCAGATAAAAAAACTGATTCACTCAGCGGATTTGAAAAATCCGAAAATTGCTTTGAAAATTTATAATAAATGCGTGTCGGACAAGATGTTTCATACGATGGCCGGTTATAATTTTTTGATGGAACTGCGGCATTTTATTGGGAAAAGCGGACTCGTGAGTGAGCAGTCTTTAGCGCCAATTCCAATTAAGGAAGAAAATGAGAAAAAGCCGGATGTTATTGCTCAGACATCACGAAAAGAAGCAAAGTGGAAGCGATTGTACGAAGGGCAGCAGTTACTGAATAAGAAACTGAAAATTGCCCTTTTTGCGGCAGTTGTTCTTTTGATTGGTTTTGTTGTAATAAATTTTCGATTTGAATACTCGATTTTCACATATTTTACAAATTATAAGGCTAATATGGAAGAAGAGTTGATTGACAAATATGAAAAATGGGAAGAACGTCTTCAGCAAAAAGAGGACAGTCTGAATCAGTGAAAGGAGTTTATATATGGCAGGAAATACAATTTTAGTCGTAGATGATGAACAGCGTATGAGAAAGCTGGTGCGCGATTTTTTGACAAAGCAGAATTTTCGTGTGTTAGAGGCGGCAGACGGCGAAGAAGCCGTAGATGTTTTTATGGAGAATAAGGACATTGTTCTTGTGATTTTGGACGTTATGATGCCAAAGATGGATGGCTGGGAAACCTGCAGGGAAATCCGCCAGTACTCCAAAGTGCCTATTATTATGCTGACGGCACGTGGCGGGGAAAATGACGAACTGCGTGGCTTTGAACTTGGGGTGGACGAGTATATTGCAAAGCCGTTTAGTCCAAAGATTTTAGTGGCGCGTGTAGAGGCACTGCTTCGCAGAACCAATTCGGCAAATGAGAAAAATCTCGAATATGGCGGAATTGTGTTAAACCGCTCCGCACATGAAGTTATAATTGATGGTGAGAAAGTGGATTTGAGTTACAAGGAATTTGAGCTGCTTTCCTATTTTATGGAAAACAAAGATATTGCCCTTTCACGTGAACGGATTTTGAATCACGTGTGGGACTATGATTATTTTGGTGATGCCAGAACGATTGATACCCATGTGAAGAAACTCCGCAGTAAAATGGGTGAAAAAGGAAAGTACATTAAGACAATCTGGGGTATGGGATATAAATTTGAAGTATAGGAAATGGAGTGATTATCTTGAAGCGTTCCATGAAAACAAGACTGGTAGCGATTTTTGTCGTTACCATTGTCATTATTATCGGTGTTATCAGTCTTGCAAACGTTGTGCTTTTGCCATATTTTTATCAGTCCAATAAGGTAAGCCAGATGCAGGGCGTTTATTCGCGTGTTATCAATATTTGTGAAAATGTGGATTGGGATAAGATGGACAGCGAGCAAAAAGATACAATTTATGATAAGTTAGACCAGCTTTCGAGCAATACCAACATGAGCATTTATCTTGTGCAGATTCGGGTTTACCAAGGGTCTGGTGATATCGCGGAATTAGCGTATGTATATCCGAGCGACAGTGAGCGTTTGCAGCAGGTAACAAAAAACCAACTTGATAAGTACGTAAAATCAATTTATTTTGGGCAAAAGCTAGACGATAACTGTAAAATGATTACACAGACAGCAAATTATTCGATGTATAATGTGTATGACACGAGAGTAGATTCTAATTTTTTGGAACTCACAGGAAAGATGCCCGATAATTACTGGATTTATCTGCGTAGTAATTATCAGAGTATACAGGAAAGTGCCAGTGTATCGAATCAGTTTATGCTGTATGTCGGAATGATTGTGATGATTGCCGGCGTATTTATTATGTATTTTGTCAGCAATCAATATACGAAGCCGATTCTGCGCCTGGCAGCTCATGCAAAAAATATGCAGAAACTTGACTTTTCAACTCGTTATAAAGATAACCGTGATGATGAAATCGGAGTGCTTGGCAACAGTATGAATGCTTTGTCAGACCGCTTGGAGAAAACCATTTCCGAATTAAAGACAGCGAATAATGAATTGCAGCTGGATTTACAGAGGCGTTCGGAGCAGGAGCAGATGCGGCAGGAATTTTTGGCGAATGTTTCGCATGAACTGAAGACGCCGATTGCTTTGATTCAGGGATATGCAGAAGGATTGCAGGAAAATATTAATGATGATGCAGAAAGCCGTGAATTTTACTGTGAAGTCATTGTGGACGAGGCTGACAAGATGAACAAGATGGTAAAAAAACTACTGAGTTTAAATCAGTTAGAGTTTGGAAATGACCAGGTTCATTTTGAACATTTTGACTTGCGAAGTGTAATTCAGTCGATAGTAAATTCCTCTGATATTTTGTTCCGTCAGAAAGAAGTTACGTTGTCATATCATCCGGATGAGGAACCAATTATGGTTTGGGCAGATGAGTATATGATTGAGGAGGTTGTCAGCAATTATGTGAGCAATGCACTTAATCATGTGAAATACGAGAATAAAATTGAAATTAAGACGATTCGGAAAGGTGACCATGTATGCACCAGCGTATTCAATACCGGAGATCCGATTCCGGAGGAAGATATGGATAAAATCTGGTCGAAATTTTACAAAGTGGACAAGGCAAGGACAAGAGAATATGGTGGCAATGGAATTGGTTTATCTATCGTAAAAGCCGTTATGGATGCCCATAATCAGAAGTTTGGTGTGAAAAATTATGACAATGGTGTCGAATTTTGGTTTGAACTTGACGTGAAAAGTGTTGATTGATGGACGGGATATGTGCTATAATAAATAAACTGGATTTAATTGTAAAAGGAGGGGTTTTTTGAGACAGATACGTTTTTTATGTGCCGTTTTGGCTGTGTCCGTTCTATCCCTTACCGGATGTGCGGATATAAAAAATTTGTCTGAGGAGCAGGAAAATGAAATTGCGGAGTACGCAGCAGGTGTTTTGCTCCAAAATTCTGACAAATATCCGTACCGGCTTATCGCAAAAGAAGAAAAAGAGGTTACAGAAACGCCGACACCGATGCCGGCGACACCGACACCAACATCGGCAGCTGCACAGGCATCAGACGCACCACAGGAATCGCAGCCGGAACAGACAGCAGCTACACCGGAAGATTCCAAAAAGGAAGTATCGTTAGATGATTTATATCATCTGAAAGGTGTTTCGATTTTGTATACTTCTTATCGTCTGGCAGATAAATACGGAAGTTCACAGATTCGTGCCGAACAGGGGAAAAAACTACTTGTTGCAGAGTTTTCACTAAAAAATAATTCCGGTGCGAAAAAAAAGGTTAAACTGATTGACAGACGAAAAATCACCTATCAGCTGAATGTGGACGGAACAACTTATTCTCCACAGATTAGTTTATTGGAGAATCAACTGGATTATTTGGAAACTGTGATTGCGAAAGGAAAGTCACAGAAGGCAGTGTTAGTATTTCAGGTAGATAAAAATGCGACAAACGCTTCTACAATTGATTTGTCGATTGAAGAAGGGAATAGTAAAGCATCAGTGAAAATGAAGTAGGAGGCGTTTATGTATCAGGAAAAAAAAGAAGTCATTTTAGTTACCGCAGAACAAGAACGGCGCAAAGTCAGAACCCTTCATACAATGGGGTTGGATGCAGATGCCGGTCAGTTTGATGATATTGATGACATGGAGTAAGGAGGAGAGAGACAATGGCAGTAGAAACAGGAATTTTATTAGAGAGTGGTACCAATGAGCTTGAATTATTGGAGTTTGTGGTTGGTAATCAGCATTATGGAATCAATGTGGCAAAGATTAATGAACTCTGTCCGTATCAAGAGCCAACGATGGTGCCGAATGCACATGAGTACATAGAGGGAATCTTCATGCCGAGAGAACGGCTGATTACCGTAATTGATTTGGCGAAAGCGTTAGGTGTTCAGCCAAGCGCTGACACATCTCATGATATGTATATTATTACGAATTTTAACCGTCTACACACAGCGTTTCATGTTCAGCAGGTGCTTGGTATTCACCGTGTATCATGGAAAGACATCGCAAAACCGGACTCTACCATTAGTGGAAATGGTAAAGGGGTAGCCACCGGCATTACAAAGATTAACGGAAGAATAATTATTGTTCTTGACTTTGAGAAAATTGTTACGGAAGTTAATCCGGAAACGGGACTTAAGCTGTCTGAGATTGAGGCAATGGGTGAGCGCTCCCGTATTGATTACACAATCCTTCTTGCGGAGGATTCACCGCTGCTTCTTGAGATGTTGAAGAAATGCTTAACAAAGGCTGGCTATTCACATTTGATTCCAACAAGCAACGGACTGGAAGCATGGAACACTTTGGACCGCATGATGAAAGATGGTGCGGTGATTGGAAAAGATATTTCACTTGTTATTACGGATATTGAAATGCCACAGATGGATGGACATCATCTGACCAAGAAAATTAAAGAAGACCCTAGATTTGAAGGACTTCCGGTTGTTATTTTTTCATCTTTGGTAAATGATGAGATGAAACGTAAAGGAGAGGCACTTGGTGTAGATGCCCAGCTTTCTAAACCGGAGATTGGCAGATTGGTTCATCAGCTGGACCTTTTGCTTAAATAAGAAGTTTGTGCTTTGGCAAGAGGAGGTGTGACATTTGACCTTATGTAGAAAATGTGGAAAAGAAATTCCGGATGGCGAAGAATTGTGTGAAGACTGTAAAAATGAAGAATCACAGATGGATGAGGCTTATTTGGAAGAATTGATGCAGAGCATGAGTGATGAAGAGAAAGAACCGGAAAATGCAGGTGAACCGGCACCCGTTATGGACGAACAGGTGGAGGAGAAACCGGCAGAAGAAGCTTCTGATGGAGAAGCGGATGTAAATGAACTTTTGACACTGCTTTCGCAGGATTATGAAGATTATGATGAGCCGGATTCCGCAGTGCAGCCGGAGGAGGAGGTTCAAACAGCAGAGCCTATGGATGAAAGTCCGGCTGAGACTTCTCTTTTTCGGGAAGATGATGAGGAAAGCGTATTTGCCGATGATGCAGATGCTTTATCTGTAGATGATATTTATGATGATGCACTTTCTGCTGTGGATTACAGTGAGGCAGATGAGGCACCGGAATTTCCTGAAATTGAGGAAGAATTTGTTCCGCAGATGGATGAAGATGCCGGTGATGATTTTGGTGATTTGGCGCTGGATCCTTTGGTATTGGATGATAGTGAAGCGGCTGGTGTGTCCGGAGAGCCGTTGGCGGTTTCAGATGACACAGAGGAAGATGTACAAGATATAAAGCAGGAGAAAGAGAAAAAAGAGAAAAAAGACGGTTTCTTTAAACGTATTTTTGGTAATATCATTACGGAGCAGTCCGCAGAGGAAGAAGCCAAAGAGCGTGAGAAAGAGCAGGCTGACGCTGAAGAGAAGAAAGCGGCGAAAGAGGAAAAGAAACAGCAGACAGCAGAGGAAAAGGCAGCAAAAGCAGAGCAGGCAAAAGAAGAAAAAGAAAAAAAAGCAGCAGCAAAGGCAGAACAAGCAGCAGCAAAAGCGGCAGAAAAAGAAGAAAAGAAACGATTAAAAGCCGAGCAGGAAGCTAATGAAGTGGTTGGCAGAATTAATCCGGTTGGTGCTGCGATTGTTATGGTATTTTTCGGACTTCTCTGTGTAGCGGTTGTGTTTGGCAGTCAGGCACTTTCTTATACGACATCCGTAAAAAGTGCGGAGAGTTCTTTTGAACAGCGGGATTATAAGAACGCCTATGATTCTTTGGCAGGAGTTTCTGTTTCGGATTCGTCGAAAGAACTCAAACAGAAGGTGCGTATGTGTATGCAGCTCCAGCGTGAGTATGATGCTTATCAGAATTATTATAAGATGAAGATGTATTTGGAATCCTTGGATTCTTTGATTGGCGGAATTCGTCTTTATGATGCAAACAAATCAAAAGCGGAGCAGTATGATATGCTCAGCCAGTACAATGAATTGGAGAGTAAACTCGCAAATCAATTATACAATGAGTTTGGTGTCAGTGAATCACAGGCACGAAATATTATTGCTTCCGAGACACAAAAGGAATACACAGACCGCTTGCAGGCGATTCTTTTGCAGTGGCAGAAGAGAAATGAAGCGGATGAGAGATAATGAAAAGATAGCTGACCGGTTTTTCGGTCGGCTATTCTAATACAATGACAGAGGTGATACAAAACGATGGTAGCAATTGTAGACTACGATGCAGGAAATATTAAAAGCGTTGAGAAGGCGTTACAATATATTGGGGAACATCCGGTGATTACAAGAGATGTGAAAGAAATTAAGAAAGCAGACCATGTAATTGTGCCGGGAGTTGGTGCGTTTGAGGATGCGATGGAAAAGATGAACCGCTATGAACTGGCAAAAGTGCTGCAGGATGTGGCGGCATCCGGTACGCCGATTATGGGCATTTGTCTCGGACTACAGTTGTTTTTTGAGCGAAGCGATGAGTCAGAACATGATGTAAAAGGACTTTCACTTCTCCCCGGTGAAATTGTAAGATTTCCGGAAAAAGAAGGATATAAAATTCCGCATATGGGATGGAACTCTTTGAAAATAAATCCGAATTCAAAACTGTTAAAAGGAATTCCGGAGGATGTGTATGTGTATTTTGTTCATTCGTATTATTTAAAAGCCAAACATATCGAAGATGTAGCCGCTACAACGGATTATATTGTTCCGGTACATGCGGCAGTGGAACATGACAATATTTTTGCAACTCAGTTTCATCCGGAGAAGAGCGGAGATGTTGGGCTGGAAATTTTGAAGAATTTTGTTTCCATATAGAATAAGACGAAGATAGGAGGAATTTCGGTGTTTACGAAAAGAGTAATTCCATGTTTGGATGTAAATGAGGGAAGAGTGGTAAAGGGAGTTAATTTTGTTAATTTGATTGATGCGGGAGACCCGGTTTCAGTTGGTGCTGCTTATGGAAAAGCAGGAGCAGATGAATTGGTTTTTTTAGATATTACAGCATCCAGTGATGCAAGAGAGATAAAGGCGAACATGGTTCGTAAAGTGGCGGAAACCGTGTTTATTCCATTTACGGTAGGCGGCGGAATTCGCACGATTGAGGATTTTCGTATGATTTTGCGCGAGGGTGCGGACAAGGTTGCAGTGAATTCAGCGGCAATTTTAAATCCGACACTTGTATCGGATGCTGCGGATAAATTTGGAAGCCAATGTGTCGTTGTTGCGATTGATGCCAAAAGACGGGCAGACGGCAGTGGATGGACAATCTACAAAAATGGCGGTCGTGTAGATATGGGAAAAGATGCCGTGGAATGGGCAATGGAAGCAGAGCGCTTAGGTGCCGGCGAAATTCTTTTGACCAGCATGGACTGTGATGGAACAAAAGACGGCTATGATGTTGAACTGACACGGACGGTTTCTGAAAATGTTTCAATTCCGGTTATTGCATCCGGCGGCGCAGGAACAAAAGAACATTTTTATGATGCCCTTACGGAAGGAAAAGCGGATGCAGTTTTGGCAGCTTCGCTATTTCACTTTAAAGAACTTGAAATCGTTGAATTGAAAAAATACCTGCAAGAGCGGGGAATCAGTGTACGGTTATAAAAGAGGGAGGTTGTTATGAGTGCTTTGACAGGTGAGTGGGAGCGTGCATTGCACGAAGAATTTTCCAAAGAATATTATAAAAACTTATTCTTTTTTATTCGGAAACAATATAGTGAGACAATTGTATATCCAAAGGCAGATGAAATTTTTACAGCCTTTCATCTTACGCCACTTGAGAAGGTTAAGGTTGTGATTTTGGGACAGGACCCTTACCATAATGAAGGACAGGCGCATGGGCTTTGTTTTTCGGTGAAACCACAGGTGGCAATTCCACCGTCTCTTGAAAATATTTACAAAGAACTGCATGATGATTTAGGCTGCAAAATTCCAAGCCACGGTTGTCTGACTTCGTGGGCAAAACAAGGTGTTCTACTTTTGAATACGGTGCTTACGGTTCAGGCACACAAGCCGATGTCACACCGTGGTGTCGGCTGGGAAGAGTTTACGGATGCGGCAATTGCTAAATTAAATACGCAGGATAGACCAATTGTATTCATTTTATGGGGAAAGCCGGCACAGGAAAAGGCGAAAATGTTGACAAATCCGAAGCACCTTGTGCTGAAAGCACCTCATCCAAGCCCTTTGTCGGCATACCGAGGATTCTTTGGCAGTAAACCTTTTAGCCAGACAAATGATTTTTTGATAAAGAATGGAGAAGCTCCAATTCAGTGGGAGATTCCTGAAAAAATAGAAAATGAATTTTGAATAAGACTCAACTGGATGAGTCTTATTTCATATAGTGAAATATGACTTATTTTATATGGATATCAGTAAATGTTTTCATAGCAAAACGGCCTTTCTAGTGTTTCCTGATTTGAAATTTTCATATCATTAAAAAAATGTAAAAAAATGAAAAAAACTTCTTGATATATGTGATAGGTTTATGTTACACTAATGATAAGTATAGAATTATACTAATCTTGTAACAAATTAAACTAAAAGGATTAAAAGACTGGAGGAATATGATGAGGAGATTAAAGCGAAGTTTTTGGGCAAAAGCAGCAGTTGCTGTGGCGTCAATCGCAATTGCAATCGGGGTAATTGGCGGAATTTCATTTGCGTCAAATAATCAGCCTTTTTTGGGAGATTGCATTGAGTACGGAATTGTTTGTAATTATCTGAATCAGACAGCAGATATGGAGACAAACTTTGCCGTAGGTAAGTACCAGGGGAATGGTCATTGGAACGGAAACACGATTTCTGAGAGCAAAGCAAATGCTTCCGGAGAGGTTCGGATTGGAGAAGTTGTAGGAGAGACGAAATTCCGTGGGACGCCTTATGTAGTAGTAAAGGAAAGTGTGAAAGATGAAGTTAAAGCAATGCTTGCATCTGTTTCAAACTATGCAGAATCTGTTGTGAAAAAGGCAGATTACACAACACCAAAAGATGTTAAGGACATGAACAATTATCATGTAGACATTACAGGAATTGATGAAGAAGTTGTATATGTGGATGCGGATGCTATGGTTGAAAATATCACTGCAGGGAAAATTCAGAATGGTGGTGTTAAGGTCACATTGCGAGCAAATCAGTCCTTAGTATTTAATGTATCATTGAAAGATGATGTTCGCATTCCGGAATATAAGATTACTGTAAAAAATGGAAGTAAAACACACGAGGAAATGGCAGAGTCTGTTGTGTGGAATATGCCTTATGTGACGAATTTGAATTTGAACTCAGATGGTATGAGAGCTACGATAATTGCGCCAAAAGCTTTTGTGAATTTGAGTACTACATCCGAAGGATGGCTGGTATGTGATACTGTTGTCAGCAATTCTGGCGAATGGCATATGATTTCAAAGAAAATCCCGAAAGTGACACCAACGCCAAAAGTGACACCAACACCAACGCCGAAAGTGACAGCGACACCGACACCAAAAGTGACAGCAACACCAACACCAAAGGTAACGGCAACACCAACACCAAAGGTAACGGCAACACCAACACCGAAGGTAACGGCGACACCAACACCAAAGGTAACGGCAACACCAACACCAAAGGTAACGGCGACACCAACACCAAAAGTGACAGCAACACCGACACCGAATGTGACGGCGACACCAACACCAAAGGTAACGGCGACACCGACACCAAAAGTAACGGCGACACCAACACCAAAAGTGACAGCAACACCGACACCGAAGGTGACGGCGACACCAACACCAAAAGTAACGGCGACACCAACACCGAAGGTGACAGCGACACCAACACCAAAAGTGACAGCAACACCGACACCAACACCAACGGCAACGCCGACAGCTACACCGGAAGTAACACCGACAACTACACCGGAAGTAACACCAACGGCTACTCCGGAGGTAACACCAACGGCTACTCCGGATGATGATGCAACACCGACACCGGAAGTGACAGCAACAGCTACTCCAAACTTGTTCGATTTTGATGAAGACACACCGAGAGCAAGTAAAGAGCTGACAGACCCGGATACACCAAAAGCATCAGCAACCAGTAAGAAAACAACTACTTTGTTGGATGAAGATGTACCATTATCTGATTCCGCACCGGAAACAGGAGATACAACAAATCTTTTGTTCCCAATGATTGTTATGGGATTGTCTGTATTAGCAATTTTCGGAGTAATTGTATTTAGAAAGAAAATGAACTAAGTTAAGAAGTAAATGAAAAAGAATCTACAAAATGATTCAAAATATAATAAGGAGTTTGCTAAGGCAGACTCCTTATTTCTTACAAATAAAAAGGAGCCGGCCTTTTGGCAGACTCCTAAATTGTGATTCTTTTTATTTGTTTAAATTCTCATTTGCTGTTGCTAACATCAGTTTGATACGATTTAACTGGTTTACTTCGCTGGCGCCGGGATCATAGTCAACGGCTACAATGTTGGCATCTGGGAATGCCTTTCGAATCTGTTTGATAACACCTTTACCAACGACATGGTTTGGCAGACAGCCAAATGGCTGAGTACAAACGATGTTTGGCACATTGCTGTGAATCAATTCAATCATTTCACCTGTGAGAAACCATCCTTCACCGGTCTGGTTACCGTTAGATACGAAAGGCTCTGCATATTTAGCCAGTACGTGAATCTCAGGTGGTGCCTCAAAACGTTTGCTTTCAGCAAGTGCTTTGCAGTATGGCTTGCGGAACTGATTTAACAGCCAGATAGCAGCATTTCCAAGCCACTTACTGGTTTTCTTAAAGCCAAGATGGTCAGCCTTAAATTCACTATCGTAAGCACTGTACATAAAGAAGTCAAGCATATCCGGACAGACTGCTTCAGCACCTTCAGCCTCCAAGAGTTCAACAACATGATTGTTGGCTGCAGGGAGATATTTAACTAAAATCTCACCAACGATTCCAACACGTGGTTTTTTCTTTGTTTCATCTAATTCTATTTCATCAAATTCCTTCACGATTTGTTTGATATTTTTCTTAAGTTCCGACTGCTTTGGTTTTTTCACAGCCTCAATACAGACTTTTTTCCATTTATCGTGAAGAGCGTTTACGGAACCCGGTACCTTCTCGTAAGGGCGGGTACGGTATACGACGCGCATAAACAAATCACCGTAGATTAAGCTGTGAATAGCGGCTTTTAACAATCGGTAATTGATGTCAAAGCCGGAGTTTGTTTCCACGCCGGCACTTAATGAGATAACCGGAATCTGTTCCATGCCTGCTTTTTTTAGTGCACGGCGGATAAAGCCGATATAGTTTGTTGCACGGCATCCACCACCGGTCTGAGTAATGATTAAAGCAGTTTTATTTAAATCGTACTCGCCGGATAACAATGCTTTCATGAACTGTCCGACTACAAGAAGAGACGGATAGCACGCATCATTATTTACATATTTTAAGCCGTAATCCAATTCGCCTACGCCAGTAGGAAGCTGAACAAGATTGTAACCACAGGCGGCAAGAGCCGGCATTAAAATGTCAAAATGAATTGGTGACATCTGTGGTGCTAAAATCGTGTAATTCTTACGCATTTCCTTTGTAAATTCAACTCGTTTATAGGCTGAATTTTGAGGAGAGGACTTAATTCCCTTGCGTTCGCGGTCTTTCACGGCGGAAATAAGCGAACGGATACGAATTCTTGCGGCACCTAAGTTGTTGACCTCGTCAATTTTAAGAACCGTACAAATTTTATTGGAACTTGTCAAAATATCATTGACCTGGTCGGTTGTTACTGCGTCAAGTCCACATCCAAAAGAGTTAAGCTGAATCATATCCAGATTGTTCTGGGTGCGTACAAAACTGGCAGCGGCATAAAGTCTGGAATGATACATCCACTGATCCATCGCAATCGTTGGCCGGTCAACTTTTCCTAAATGGGAAATGCTGTCCTCAGATAATACCGCAATATCGTAAGATGTAATCAATTCCGGAATACCGTGGTTGATTTCCGGGTCAATATGGTAAGGACGACCGGCTAACACAATACCACGCTTGTTGTTATCTGCCATCCATTTTAATACGCGTTCGCCCTCTAAGCGGATATCATTTCTTGTTTTTTGCAATTCTTCGTATGCCTTGTGGGCAGCTTTTCGAATCTTGCCGGCATCAATATTATTTTCTTTGCTGAGATAGCGTACTAACTCATCGGCAAGAATTTTATCGCTTTCAAAGGAGACGAATGGATTCTGGTAGGTAATCGATTCATCTGCCAATTCTTCTACATTATTTTTGATATTTTCTCCATAAGAAGTGACAATTGGGCAGTTGTAGTGGTTGCCCGCTTCATCAAATTCTTTGCGCTCGTAAGGAACACAAGGGTAAAAAATGTACGAAACGCCCTGGTTTAACAGCCATGAGATATGTCCGTGAGCTAACTTTGCCGGATAACATTCCGATTCGCTTGGAATCGATTCGATACCAAGTGAATAAATGTTTCGGTTGGAAGCCGGTGAAAGAACGACTTCGTAGCCAAGTTCCGTAAAGAAAGTAAACCAGTATGGATAATTCTCATACATATTTAATACGCGTGGAATTCCGACCTTGCCGCGATATGCTTTGTCCGCAGATAATGGTTTATAGTGGTCAAAAAGACGCTTATTTTTATAGGCGTAAAGGTTTGGAATGTCACGGTTTGTCTTTTCTTTGCCAAGACCACGTTCACATCGGTTACCGGACACAAACTGACGGCCACCGGTAAAGCGGTTTATTGTAAGGAGACAATGATTGGTACATCCCTTACATCTTGTCATGGAACTTTCAAATTTTAACTCGATAATGTCCTGTAAAGAGAGCATGGAAGAAGTTTCTCCCTCTTCGTAATGCTCACGGGCAATCAGTGCGGCACCAAAAGCACCCATGATACCGGCAATGTCAGGGCGAATTGCCTGACATCCGGAAACACGCTCAAAACTTCGTAATACCGCATCGTTATAGAAAGTACCACCTTGAACAACTACGTTTTTACCGAGATCTTTCGGGTCTGTTAATTTAATTACCTTTAACAGGGCATTTTTAATAACGGAAATAGCAAGTCCGGCAGAAATATCTGCGACCGTAGCTCCTTCTTTTTGTGCCTGTTTTACTTTAGAATTCATAAATACGGTGCAGCGGGAACCCAAATCAATTGGATTTTCGGCAAACAGAGCCAGTTTTGCAAAATCTTTTACTTCATAATTCAACGAGCGTGCAAACGTCTCGATAAAAGAACCACAGCCGGAAGAGCAGGCTTCATTTAACTGTACCTGGTCTACGGAGTGATTTTTGATTTTAATACATTTCATATCCTGACCGCCGATGTCCAGAATACAATCAACATCCGGGTCAAAGAAAGAAGCAGCGTAATAATGGGAAACGGTTTCAACTTCACCTTCATCTAACATCAAAGCGGATTTAATCAGTGCTTCGCCGTATCCGGTTGAACAGGAACGCACAATTGTGGCACTTTCCGGGAGCAGTTCATAAATTTCCTTAATTGCTTTAATTGTCGTTTTTAGCGGGCTTCCGTTATTGTTATCATAGAATGAGTACAGAAGAGAACCATCCTCACCGACAAGAGCTACTTTAGTTGTTGTTGAACCGGCATCTACGCCAAGAAATACATTTCCTTCGTAAGTGGAGATATCTCCCTTCTTTACGCTGTGTACGTTATGTTTTTCGATAAATTCATTGTAATCAGTTTCATCTTTGAAAAGAGGCTCCATACGAGTCACTTCAAATTCAATTTTAATTTCGCCGGAAAGCTTCTTTAACAAAGCACCGATTGTTGTGGCGCCTTTTCCCTCCGAGTTCATGGCTGCTCCGCTTGCAGCAAAAAGATGGGAATTTTCCGGTGCAATAATGGCATCCCCGGTTAAATTAAGAGTGCGGATGAATGCCTGTTTTAATTCTGTTAAAAAGTGCAGCGGACCGCCGAGAAAAGCAACGTTACCGCGAATCGGTTTTCCGCAGGCAAGACCACTGATTGTCTGGTTTACGACAGCCTGGAAAATGGAAGCGGCAAGATCCGGTTTCGATGCGCCCTCATTTATTAAAGGCTGAATATCAGTCTTTGCAAATACACCACATCGTGCGGCAATCGGATATAAAGCCTGGTAATCTTTTGCATAGGTATTTAATCCGGCAGCGTCTGTTTTTAATAAGGTAGCCATTTGATCGATAAAAGAACCGGTACCGCCGGCACAGATACCGTTCATTCGCTGCTCAATACCATCGGTAAAGTAAATAATTTTTGCATCCTCACCACCAAGTTCAATGGCGACATCGGTCTGAGGAGCATAACTTTTTAAGGAAGTAGCAACGCTCACAACTTCCTGCACAAATGGAATGTCAAGGTGCTTTGAAATGGAAAGACCACCGGAACCGGTAATCATCGGTGCGATGTCACAGTCACCAAGTTCGTTGTAAGCACGTTCCATAATTGCACGTAAGGTTTCCTGGATATTTGCGTAGTGACGCTCATAGGCAGAAAACAGTATGTTATTGTTATCATCCAGCACAGCAATTTTTACTGTGGTTGAACCAATATCGATACCTACTCGTTTCATAAGTACCTCCTAAAGTTTCCTATTAAAATCATTTTTTGTTATCTAATTATCGAAACCTTATTATACGACAAAAAGAATGGTTTTGCAACAAAATTAGAAAGAACAAATGGCATTCTTTTGAATAGGATAATAAAAAAAGGCAGGAATCTGAAAATGAATCAACGCTTTTGTAATGGAATGATACATGTCATTCGCTCCGGCGATAATCTTTACCAGTTGAGCAGACGCTACCGTGTTCCGCTCGCACTTATTCTGCGGGCAAACCCTTATGTGGATGTGTATAATTTAAGACCGGGACAGGAAATCTGTATTCCGATGCCCTGTGGAAGCGGACCGATGGCAGGACGGGGAATTCAGCAGGAAAATGTGGAGACAACCGAACAGGAGACAGACGATGAGGAATACGAAGAGGAACAAACGGCACAGTCAGAGGAAGAAAAAGAGGTGTCTTGTGTCTATCGTGCAGATGGAACAAAAAGCCTTGGAGCGATATTGAATGAGTGCGGTATGACGATGGCAGAGTTTTTTGAAAAGAATAATCCGGAGCAGATTATTATCGCGGCAGATGTCCTTTTTGAAGTGCCAAAGAAGGTTTGACAAAGGTTATTAGAACCTTTATAATGAAAATGGATTAGTCAGACTCGGCGATGCCTTGTTTTCGGGGAATCGCCGTTGTCTTTGAAAGGAAGGTGAACAAGCATGATTTCCATTTATAAAACCATAGAAGATGATATGGTGGTGCTTGATAAAATAGAAGAGGGCTGTTGGATATCAGCCATTCACCCAAATGAGGAAGAATTGTCTTTTTTGCAGGAAGAGACTGGGATTGACTTGGATGATTTACGGGCACCTCTGGATGATGAGGAACGTTCCCGTATCGAATTGGAAGATGGATACAATATGATTTTGGTGGACATTCCTTCGCTTGATGAGAAAGACCGGTATGTCACGATTCCTCTTGGTATTTACATGACAAAGGAGCATATCATTACGATTTGTCTGGAAGAATCACCGGTTTTGAAAGCATTTGTAAACCGTAGAGTACGCGAGTTTTACACATTCAAAAAGACTCGCTTTGTATTCCAGATTTTGTATCGCAATGCTGCTTCCTACCTGCGTTATCTGCGTATTATTGACAGAAAAAGTGACCAGATTGAGGAAAAACTGCATATTTCCCAGAAAAACAGTGAGTTGATTGAACTTTTGGAGCTGGAAAAAAGTCTGGTTTATTTTACCACTTCCCTGCGCTCAAATGAGGTCGTTTTAGAGAAACTTCTGCGGACGGAGCGCGTTAAAAAATATCCGGAAGATGAGGACTTATTGGAAGATGTCATTATCGAGAATAAACAGGCGATTGAAATGGCAAATATATACAGTGGAATTTTAAGTGGAATGATGGATGCGTTTGCGTCTGTTATATCCAATAACTTAAATATTGTAATGAAGTTCTTGGCAACGGTTACGATTGTTTTATCAATCCCGACGATGATTGCCAGTTTCTTTGGAATGAACTTTGATAATATTCCACTTGGACATTCGCCGTTTGGATTTTTTACCATTATTGTTTTAACGCTTATTATTTCCGGCGTTGTGGCGTTGTTGTTCCGCAAAAAAGATTTGTTTTAATAGGGAAAAGACGATTGTTGAATGGAGGTTAAAAAAGAACTATGAGTTTATTAGACCGATTGGAGAGAACACGGTTTGGAAAATTTGGCATTCCGAATCTGATGCGGTATGTCATTGGAGTTAATATTGTCGGAATTCTGATTAGTCTTGTGAATCCGATGTTTTATTATTCGTATCTGAGTTTGGATATTGCAAGTATTCTGCATGGACAGGTTTGGCGTATTTTCACCTTTGTGTTAAGCCCATCCGGACAGTTTGGCGGTACCGGCATGGTTAGTTTATTGTGGTTTGCAATCTGGATTTTTGTGTATTATTCGATTGGAACAAATCTGGAGCGCATGTGGGGAACTTTCCGCTTTAATTTGTTTTATTTTGGCGGACTTTTACTGGTTGTAATTATGACATTTGTTTTTTATCTGTTTTTACAACTTGGGTTAGTGCCAAATGCTGCAACTGCTTATACGGATTATATGCTTTCCGCCAATATTATGGATGATTTGAACCAGACGATGTTTTTAGCGTTTGCCTTTGCTTTCCCGGATGCACAGTTCCTTGTGTATTTTATTATCCCGGTTAAGGCAAAGTGGCTGAGTATTGTATATCTTTTGATGGATGGCTATATGTTTGTCCGCTATCTGATGAGTGGATATTATTATTCGGCAGCGGTGATTTTGGTTCTTTTATTAAACTTTTTTATCTTCTATTTTATGGGGCGTGGTTCTCTTACGCCAAAGCAGGCGTACCATCAGAAGAAGAGAAAGATGGAATATAAGAAAAAAACAGCACCCACACAGGGAAGTGTACCAAGGCATCATTGTGTGATTTGTGGCAGAACGGATGTGGACTCTCCGCAGTTAGAGTTCCGTTACTGCTCCAAATGTGAGGGAAACTATGAGTATTGTTCAGAGCATTTATTTACCCATGAGCATGTGCATCATTAAAAGGAGGAAGGAGTCGGAAAATGGGATTGTTTGGTATTGCGACAAATAGTGTACAAATGTTAGTGTTAGTAGCGGTTTTAACCGTGGCAGTTTTTGCTGTTTTGTATTTTGAAAAATTCCGCTATGAAGTAGAAGGAATTCGGATTTACCGCAAAGACAGTAAAAAGTCATGGACTAATCTACTGCTTGTATTAGCGGCAGCGCTGCTTGTAAAACTGATTTTTGCGGCAGCGTATGAAGGACATGGAACGGATATGACCTGCTTTAGTGCGTGGTCGGATATGATTTTTAAAGATGGATTCTGGAATTTCTATCATTCGGATTCTTTTACGGATTATCCGCCCGGATATATGGCAATGCTGTGGGGCATTGGGGCTCTGCGCAGCATCTTTAATCTGGATGTTGCAACGGGAGCCGGAAGATGTGTTATTAAACTGATTCCGATTTTGTTTGATCTTGGTGCAGGGGCACTGCTTTATAAGATAGCAAAGAGAAAATTTTCTGAAGGTTCTTCTCTTATTTTGTCAGCGACATACGTGCTCAGTCCGGTCGTTGTTCTGGATTCTTCGGCATGGGGACAGGTGGATGGTGTATTTACCTTTTTCCTGTTGCTTGTCTGCTATCTGTGCATGGAAGAAAAGCGTATTTTTGCGTATTTTGCTTTTGTTGCCGGAGTTCTTATCAAACCGCAGATGATTATGTTTGCTCCGCTTTTGATTTGGACAATTATTGAACAGGTTTTCTTAAAAGATTTTTCAAAAGAAAAAATGTTTCGGGATTTAGTAGGCGGCGTTTTATCTCTTGTGGCAATGGTTGTATTTACCCTTCCGTTTGGTGTGGACAAAGTGTTCAGCCAGTATGTGAATACGTTGGGCTCGTATCCGTATGCGACGATTAATGCATACAATTTCTGGGCGCTGTTAGGACAGAACTGGCAGCCGCAGGCAAATTCATTTTTAGGTGTGTCAGCAAGCTCGTGGGGAACACTCGCAATTTTAGTATCCGTTGCACTGAGTGCCGTGATTTTCTTCCGCTTAAAAGATGATAATTCCCGCTATTTTACAAGCATGGCGGTACTTCTTGCCAATATGTTTTTATTCTCAGTGCGTATGCATGAGAGATATTTATTCCCGGCACTTGTACTTATGTTGGCTGCCTTTTTGGTGAAGCCGACCAAACAGTTATTCTTTACTTATGTGGGATTTTCGGCAATTCACTTTTTGAATGTAGGTCATGTTTTGTGGGCGTATGTCGAGGAAAACGAAAATACGGCACCAAACGGACCGTTAATTGGAATTACGGCAGTCCTTACAATTTTAATGTTTGCTTATTTGATTTATGCTTCTTTTTCTGTTTCGGTTATGGAGGATTTAAAAGAGGTATCCGGAGGAAAGAAGAAAAGGAACACCCTTCCATATCTTGTGAAAAATCCGAAGGTGAAAGAGAAAGAACCGGAAGAAGTCTATAAACAACATATTCATGCGACAAGAAGAATGCCTAAATTTACAAAGTGGGATTATATTGTATTGTTTGGAATTCTTGTATTATACAGTGTATTCGCTTTTCGTGATTTGGGTGATACCAAGGCTCCGGAGACTTACTGGCAGCCGGAAAATGGTAATTCCGAGATTGTGTTAGATCTTGGTAAAGCAAAAGATATCGGAATGATTTATACGTTCCTTGGAGCGAAGGAAGACCGTATGATGACGCTTGAAATGTCAGAGGATGGGAAAAACTATGATATGGTCGGCACGGTCAGAGCAACAAGTGTGTTCTGCTGGGATGCATTAAAGACTTGGGACAAAGAATCTCAGGAAGAGGGCGCGGATGATTATAATCTGGCAAAAGATTACCGTTATATCCGCTTAAGTGTTGATGAAGAACAGCTTTCTGATACCTTTATGCTGAATGAATTGGTGATTCTTGACAAAGACGGAAACTGGATGAAACCGGTCAATGCTTCTGAATATAAGAATTTGTTTGATGAGCAGGATTGTTTTGAGCCGCAGAGTGATTTGCCGGAGACTGTCTGGAAAGCTGAAAAAGCTGGAGAAACCGTGACTTTAGATTTGGGTGCAGATAGTTACTTTAGTATGCTGCGCGGCTACTCTACAGAGAAAGCAAATCAGCGGTTTGAAGTGGAAGTGGCAAAATCGGCAAATGATGGTGAGGAGCCACAGTATCAGAAAGTGGGAACGGTAGTCAGTGGTGAGGCTGATGGCTTTAGCAGACTTTCAGAGGAAAATCAGCAAAATGCCGATACTTATTCTTTTGCCAATGATTCGTACCGCTATATCCGCTTGACAACACTTTCGGATAATACAAGTTTGAATGAACTGGTACTGACGGATACGAATGGAAATACGGTGAAAATCCGTGACCATATTGGCGGAGATTCCTTGTTTGATGAACAGGATGGATACCGAAAGGCAATTACCTTTAGGAGCGGCACTTATTTTGATGAAATTTATCATGCGAGAACGGCTTATGAAATTGCGCATGGAATGAGCAATTATGAGTGGACACATCCGCCTCTTGGTAAAGTATTTATCAGTCTTGGTGTGCGCATGTTTGGCATGAATCCGTTTGGCTGGCGAATTATCGGTGTGCTGTTTGGAATCGGGATGATTCCGTTTATGTACTTCTTTGGCAGGCGTTTGTTCAAGAACCGCACGTGGGCGGCCGGTGCGTTGACATTTTTATTTACTTTTGATTTTATGCATTTTACGCAGACAAGAATTGCTACCATTGATGTGTACGGAACATTCTTTATTATAGCAATGTTCTACTTTATGTATCAGTACAGCCAGACAAGTTTTTATGATACAAAATTGTGGAAGACCTTTATCCCGCTTGGCTTAAGTGCAGTGATGATGGGACTTGGCTGTGCATCGAAATGGACGGCAGTATATGCGTCTGCCGGTCTTGCTGTGTTCTTCTTTGCCATTATGGGCTGGCGTATTTTTGAGTACCATCTGGCGAAGAAAAATCCGACGGGCGAAACAGAAGGAATTGCGCATAAGCATATTATTGAAGTATTTAAGAAGAAACTTCTTTTAACCCTTGGTTTCTGTGTGATTTTCTTTGTGTTTGTAGCAGGAACGATTTATGTTGCTTCCTATGTTCCGTTTGAGGACAGTGCAAAGGATAACACCGAGCGCTTCTACGAAGTGACAGATGAGAATTATGAAGGATTTAAATGGGAAAATACATTTGTTTCCGGTCTTGTGGATACACTTCGCGACCACAGTGGAAATCCTGTGGCTGAGACGGTCGGAAAAATGTTGAATAATCAGCATGCTATGTATGAATACCACAGCAAACTGGAAGCTACCCATCCATGGCAGTCAAGCTGGTATGAGTGGCCGACGATGATACGACCGATGTATTATTACTGCCAGACTTTGCGGGATGGTATGAAAGAGGGTATCAGTGCCTTTGGTAACCCGCTTGTATGGTGGGCAGGAATCCCGGCATTGATATTGATTCTTCTGCCATTTGGAAGAAGGCGTTCGAACAGACTTGGAAGCAAAACGTCGCAATGGCTTCAGAGTATCGGCTGTGAATTCTTTGTGTTCCTTGCTTTGTGGAGTGTGTTTGTGAAACAGTCTTCAAGTAATGGAGGCGGTGATTCATGGAAGTTATATGGACCGTTCCTTATTGTGCTTGGCGTGGCGTCGGCTTTGTATATTGCTTACCAGCTTGTGACAAGGGGAGACAAAAAAGCCTTGTTTATGGTATTTGCCTATGCGGTTCAATTATTACCGTGGATTTTAGTGCCGCGCTGTACGTTTTCCTATCACTATTTTCCAAGTGTGCCATTTGTCGCCATGATGATTGTGTACGGTATGGTAAAACTTGTGGATGCGGACAAAAAATGGTTCAAATGGTGTATGGTTTATCTGGCAGTTGCCTTTTTCCTGTTCTTAGTTTTTTATCCGGTACTTTCCGGACAGCCGATCTATGAGCAGATGGCAAGAGATGGACTGCGCTGGCTGGAAGGCTGGCAGCTTGTCAGCTAAACAAACGATAGAAAGAAGGATAAAAACGTGAGAAAACTGATTCAAGAGATTCATAACGGGAAAAATATAAAGGAAAATTTAAAACATTATGCGGACATTGCCGTAAAAACATATGTGGATTATGGAACGCTTGAAATGACTTTTTCTGCGTATTCGCTTTTGGAAGATGAAATACAGGTGTTAGATGCGGATGAGAAGGAGAAAATGCTCTCGCAGGTAAAACAGGCGATTGGCTGTTTGGCGGATGAGTCCTGCGATTTCGCGGTACTTGGTGAAAAAATGAATCATCTGCGGGATGAAATTACGGATAAAATGGATGTTTTAACTGCGTACACGGACCGCATGATTTGTTATGAATATGTGTTAAACCGTATGGAATTAAAATATCTTTCCAAGAAAGAATTGTCAGAGAAACTGGCAGCTTTTGAGGAAGAAGAGTACATGAAAATGTTAGAAGGGTATTTGTTTGGCAGTAAAGATCAAAAGGTGGCGCTTGATAAAATTCGTTTGATTATGGGACAGATTCCGGTTCATATGACAAAGAATAAATTGTTTGAGCGGATTGGTGAAGCACTTACGTTATATCAGGATGGCGATAAATCGGCACTGGATGGCTTTTTGTATATGGTGCGTACGAGCGCGATGCTGTATGAGCCAAAGCAGGAAGAAAATCAGTTTCCAGAGATTTTAGAGGCCCTGCAAACGTTTGAACAGACCGATTTTGAGTCATTAGAGGGCGAGAAATACAATCAATTGGTATCACTTTTGGAAAAGACAGCCAAAGAAATTCATGAAATTACGGACTTTTATTATGAAGTGCAAAATGTTGTGAATGGTGTGTATGCCATGGCACTGATTCTTCCTTACCGCGAGAAAATGAGTCGGATTGAAAAAGCGGGAAGAAACGTTTGGCAGGCATTGGCACAAGGAGAGTTAAAAGAAGAACTGTTAGTGCCGTTAGAGGGCAGCATCGAGGAGTGCGTCGAAAAATCCAGTCATTTGGAATCGATTTTATATGAAATCCGCAGTTCTTATAAGATAGAATTGATGGAAACCGGTCTTGCCGGACAATTCCACGATTTTGTATTAGTGGCAAATCTTTTGTCAGACAGTTTGTTTATTGACTTGTCGGTATCCGGTGAGGAAGAGGAAAAAGCAGACCTTTCCTATGTGAGAAAATGCACAGATGAATTAGTAAATGAACTTTCGGAGAAGTTAAGTCAGGTGTCAAAACCGGTGAAAAAAGCGATTATGGGACTTGTCCTTGAAAAACTGCCATTGACGTTCCAAAATTCGGATGAGGTACTTGATTATATCCGTGTTAATCTGATGGGATGTCAGGACAAGGCTGAAAAATGTGTGGTACTTACGATGTTAGCAGACTTGATTCGCGAGGAGCAGGAGTGGACATGATATGATTTACTGGTATCAGAATTTATATATGGATGAAACCGTAGAAAAAAATCCGAAACGGTGCAAAAAACGGGTGGAAAAGCGGCGCCCATGGAAAAAGAGTTACGTCGTGCTTACCTTGGCGCAGAATGATAAGAATTTGTTTGAGATTATGCAGACGCGCCAGTTGTTTTTCCGCCGCTACCGTCATGTGGATATGTATGTAGTGGCACTGACTTCGGATTATGATGCCGCTGTCGAAATCCTGCAGCAGATTTTAGAAAAAGGATATCGTGAGAATCCGGAATATAACCCAAGGAATGTATTTGCTAAGAAGGAGTTTTATCCGGGCAGAAAGTAACAGAGAAAAGAGGTGTGCCTATGTGGATTTTTTTATTAATACTCAAATGGATTTTCATTATACTTGGCATACTTTTAGGACTTGCTTTACTATTTACGGCTCTTATTTTATGTGTGCCGGTGCGCTACCGGGCAGCAGGGGATAACCATGAAAAAATCCAGTATTCATTTAAGGTGAGCTGGCTTTTGTCTATTGTTGCCGTGAAAAAGAAAAAAGATTCGGAGCAGATTGTTTTCTCTGTGTTTGGTATTCCGATAAAGAGAATGGGAAATGAAAAACCGGTAAAAAAAAACGTGGTGAAATCAGAGAAAGAAAAAGAGCCGGAACCATTACAGGATAACAAAGAAGAAACAGGCGAGCCGGTTTTGGCAGCGCAGGAAGAAAAAAAGGAACAAAGAAAGGACAAGAAGAAGAGAACTTTTTTCAGGACCAAAAAAGCGAAGAAAATGAAAAGCAAAAAACACTTTTCATTTCAAGGGCTATCCAGTATAATGAAGTGTGTGAAACAAAACAAGAAACTTTTGAAACGGTTGTATCGGGAAATAAAAGAGTTAGTTAAGTATCTCGCACCGAAAAAGGTGAGAGGGACATTTGCATTTGGAACCGGCGACCCTTCATCGACGGGGCTTGTTACGGGGCTTATCAGTTTGTTCCCGATTGCTTATCAGGAGGGGGTGCTTGTTACACCGGACTTTGAGGAAAAAAGACTGGATGCTGATTTTTTTGTAAAGGGCAGAATGAGGGTGATTTATTTTTTACGGCTCTTTTTGAGACTGTATCAGGATAAAGAATTGAAACGAATGTGGAAACAGATTCATAGATTAAAAAAGGAGGCTTTTTAAAATGTCAGAAAATAATTTTACCAACACAGTAGAATCCCTGTTTAAGGGGATGGATGCTTTTATCACAACAAAGACCGTAGTGGGAGACGCTGTGCGTTTTGACGATGGAACCATTGTACTTCCGCTTGTGGACGTGAGCTTTGGCGTTGCTGCCGGTGCATTTGCAAACGACACCGAAAAGAAAAACAACGGTGGCGGCGGTATGGGCGGTAAAATCCAGCCAAGTGCCGTGTTAGTAATTAAAGACGGAACGTCCAAACTTGTCAATGTGAAGAACCAGGACGGTATCACAAAGATTCTCGATATGGTACCGGATTTTGTTGACAAATTTGCCGGAAAGAAAAATAAAGAGCAGCCACACGATGCGGGAAAAGATGCGGAATAATCCGTAAGAATTGTGGAAATTTTAAAATTTGTAAAAAAATAAAAATTTTGCTTGCATTATAGTTGGAATTTTGCTAAAATATTCGTGTTGTCGTGTGTGAGAGATATTTTGTTTCATATAGAAGAGACATGCGAAGTTTAAGCAGAAGGAGGTGCTTTTCATGGCTAAATGTGCAGTATGTGGAAAAGGCGTACACTTTGGTAACGCTGTCAGCCACTCTCATAGAAGAAGCAATAAGATTTGGAAATCGAATTTGAAATCTGTTAGAGTAAAGGTGAACGGTGGTACAAAGAAAATGTATGTTTGTACTTCATGCCTTCGTTCTGGTAAAGTGGAAAGAGCGTAGTTGCGGTTTACCCGTACATCATAAAAAAAGAACACATTCTTATACTAGAGTAGGAGAATGTGTTCTTTTTTTAGTCACAGCTTGTGAAGAGATTATAGCCAAGGACAAGACAGGCAATAATAATCAGGATGGCAAGCAGACTGTGCCGCATGAAAAGCATGATGCACATACCGATGCCAATCCAAAACAGAATAAATCCGATTAAGCGTTTCATAAAAGATACCCGCATAGATGTCTTTGTTACTATTCTATGCAGAAAATGGGAAAAGTTTCGCGGTATGTGGATTTGCTTTTTTTTATAGAATAGTGTAAAATAAAAATAATTATGCAGTTATCCGTTAGGGGATACCAGATTGGAGGTTACTATGAAAGGTCAGATGGATACCGAAATGGGCAAAATCTTTGTAGATGAGGATGTATTGGCTAAGTATGCCGGTTCCGCAGCGGTAGAGTGTTTTGGCGTTGTTGGTATGGCATCCGTAAACGTACGCGATGGCTTTGTAAAGTTGTTGAAAAAGGACAACTTGCGTCATGGCGTGAATGTTAGTGTGGCGGATGGCAAGCTGATGATTGAACTTCATATTATTGTGGCATACGAAGTAAGTATTCTTGCGGTTGCACAAAACCTTGTTGATAATGTGAAGTATAAGGTAGAAGAGTATACCGGCATGGAAGTTGGAAAAATTACCGTATGCGTTGAAGGCGTACGCGTGATTAACTAATTTGCCTGTTAAATTGGAGGAGAAAACTGTGATTATAAAAACGATGGATGCCTCTTTTGTAAGAAAGTGTTTTCTTGCCGGGGCAAATGCAATCGATGCAAAGAAGGAAGTAATAAACGATTTGAATGTGTTCCCTGTACCGGATGGTGATACAGGAACCAATATGACGATGACTATTATGTCTGCGGCAAAAGAAGTAGCAGCGTTAGAAAATCCGGATATGAAATCGCTTGGTAAAGCAATTTCCGGTGGCTCTTTACGTGGTGCAAGAGGAAACTCAGGTGTTATTTTGTCGCAATTACTCCGTGGATTCACGAAAGAAGTGTCAAAGGTTGATGAAGTGGATGTCGATGTTTTGACAAAAGCCTTTGAACGTGCTGTAGAATCTGCGTATAAAGCAGTGATGAAACCAAAAGAAGGAACGATTCTTACAGTTGCCCGCGGTGGTGCAGATAAAGCAATTGAGTTAAATGGGCGCACGGATAACATTGCAGAGTTTATGAACAGCGTAATTATGCATATGCGTGATGTGTTAGAACAGACGCCGGAACTTTTGCCGGTGTTAAAAGAGGCCGGTGTTGTGGATTCCGGTGGAGAGGGTCTTGTTACCGTGTTGGAAGGTGCATATACCGCGTTGATTGGCAAGGAAGTGAAAATCGATGTGGAACCGGCTGCCACTCCTGTTAAGAAACCAAGCATGGGAGCAGATGCCGGCGTTGTTGCTGAGGCGGATATTAAATTTGGCTACTGCACCGAGTTTATCATTATGCTTGAAAAGCCATTTGGAAGGAAAGAAGAAATGGAATTTAAGGCATTTTTGGAATCCATTGGTGATTCGATTGTCTGTGTTGCCGATGAGGAAATTGTTAAAATTCATGTGCACACAAACGACCCGGGTCTTGCGATTCAGAAGGCGCTTACCTATGGTTCTCTGACACGCATGAAGATTGATAATATGCGCGAAGAACATCACGAGCGTGTCATCAAAAATGCCAGCGAGATGGCAAAACAGCAGAAACAAGAAGAAAAGAAAGTGGAATTTAAAGAAAATGGTTTTATCAGTGTTTCGGTCGGAGATGGACTTACGGATTTGTTCCATGAACTTGGTGTGGATGAAGTGATTGAAGGCGGTCAGACGATGAATCCGAGTACTGAGGATATTCTTGGTGCGATTGAGAAAATTCCTGCGAAAAACATCTATATTCTGCCAAATAACGGTAATATTATTTTGGCGGCACAGCAGGCAAAGGATTTGACAAAGGATAAGGCGGTTCACGTAATTCCAACGAAAAATATTCCGCAGGGAATTGCAGCAATGATTAACTTTGTGGAAGGATTTACACCGGAGCAGAATGAAGAGGCGATGACAGAAGCACTATCCGAGGTGAAATCCGGACAGGTCACTTATGCGGTAAGAGATACTGTAATTGACGGGAAGGAAATTAAAGCCGGCAATATCATGGGATTGAGCGATAAGACGATTGAGATAGTTGGCACCGATGTAGTGGATACGACAATTGATTTATTAAAAAAGATGATGGATGAAGAATCGGAACTCATTACCATTTATTATGGTGAAGAGGGAACCAAAGAAGATGCAGAAAAAATCGCAAAAGCCATTGAGGGGATTGATGACGAGATGGAAGTCGAGATTCAGTATGGCGGACAGCCGATTTATTACTACTTTGTATCCGTAGAGTAGTGAAATTATAAATACAGATGGAGGATGAATAATGAATATTGTATGTTTGGACTTAGAGGGCGTACTGGTACCTGAAATTTGGATTGCTTTTGCAAAAGCAAGTGGAATCCCGGAGTTAAAAAGAACGACGAGAGACGAACCGGATTATGATAAACTGATGAATTGGCGTCTCGGTATTTTGAAAGAGCATGGACTTGGACTGAAAGAAATTCAGGAAACGATTGCTACGATTGACCCGATTCCGGGAGCAAAAGAATTTCTGGATGAACTGCGCAAAACGACACAGGTTATTATCATCAGTGATACATTTACTCAGTTTGCGGCTCCGCTTATGGAAAAACTGGGATGGCCTACCATTTTCTGCAATTCTCTGGAAGTAGCAGAAAACGGTGAGATTACCGGATTTAAGATGCGAATTGAAAATTCCAAATATACAACAGTGAAAGCACTGCAGTCGATTGGTTATGAAACGATTGCCAGCGGTGACAGCTATAATGATTTGGGAATGATTCAGGCAAGTAAGGCAGGTTTCTTATTTAAGAGTACTGAGCAGATTAAGAAGGATCATCCGGAACTTCCTGCTTTTGAAGAGTATGATGAGTTACTTGCTGCCATAAAAAAAGCATTATAATCAATAGAAAGTGTGACAAAAATGTCAAAACAAATTGGACGTAATGAGCCATGCTGGTGTGGCAGCGGACGCAAATATAAGGTCTGTCACGCCGGTTTTGATGCAAAGATTGAATCTTATCGTGAGAAAGGACACATTGTGCCGCCTCACCACATCATCAAAACACCGGCTCAGATTGAACAAATAAAGGAAAGTTGTAAAATTAACATTGCTATTTTGGATTATCTGGAAGAGCATATTTATGAGGGGATGAATACCAAAGAAATTGATCAAATTGTGTATGATATGACAACTAAAAGAGGCGGAATCCCGGCACCTTTAAATTATGAAGGATTTCCGTATAGTGTCTGTACTTCGGTAAATGACCAGGTATGTCATGGTTTTCCGTCAGAAGATGTCATATTAAAATCGGGCGATATTGTGAATGTCGATTGTTCGACAATCTTAAATGGATATTTTTCAGATTCTTCCCGTATGTTTTGCATCGGTGAGGTGTCACCGGAGAAAAAACGTCTTGTACAGGTAACAAGAGAGTGTGTGAAGAAAGGATTAGAACAGGTCAAGCCATGGGGATTCCTTGGTGATATGGGTCAGGCGGTGCATGATCATGCAGCGGCAAACGGCTACACGGTGGTCCGTGAAATTGGCGGCCACGGTGTCGGACTTGAGTTCCATGAGGAGCCATGGGTTGGTTATCATTCCAAACGAGGCGAAGAGATGCTGTTAGTGCCTGGTATGATATTTACGATTGAGCCTATGGTAAATATGGGAAAAGAAGATATTATAACCGATTCACAAAATGGCTGGGAAGTTTATACAAAAGATCATATGCCATCGGCACAGTGGGAAATTATGGTGCTTGTGACAGAGGAAGGAAATGAGGTATTGTGTTGGTAGTTTACTGATTTCTTAGGAAATCAAGGAAAAGGGAGGTTTTACTATGTTAAATGGGGAAATAGAACAAAAACGAAGTGTTCATTTTTTTGCTATAATGTTAGCACTGAGTTTGTGTATGCATACGGCATTGTGTATTTTCTTTTATTGTATTGGTGTAACAATTTTATACGTGTTTAATATTGCAAGTGTTGTGATCTATTTATTGTTGCTTTATTTGGTTTCTCGTGTGAAGCATATGGAGAGATGGATGCTGGTACCATTTGCCGAAGTGCTTGTACATGTACTTTTGTGTAACCTGTGCTTAGGCTGGGGATATGGCTTTTCTTTATACAGCTTTATGCTTATTCCGGTTATTTACTACATTGCGTGTATTCATATGAAGAGCCGAATCGGTGTGGTCACGTCAAGTGTGCTTGGTATTTTTGATTTGCTTGTGATTGTTCTCTCGGCATCGTCAGCCGGAGAAATTAATAAATTACCGGGTATGTCAAACCATGAGATGCTTGTTATTTTTGCAATTAATGTAGCTATCTGTACCATTTTTCTAATGGCTTATTCTGCGTACTTTGTTGTTGCAATACGCAGTGCGACAAATGTGTTGGAGGAGCGGAATGATGAACTTGATTTTATGGTTCATTACGATGCACTCACAAATATGAGAAATCGCCAGAATATGGATGAAATATTTGAGGAATACGAGTGTTATGAAAAAGATTATTGTGTGGTGCAGATGGATTTGGATAATTTCAAACAGACAAACCGTACGTACGGTCATTCCTGCGGAGATGAGCTTTTGATTAATCTTTCTTATCTAATCCGCCAGGCAGTGAGAAACCGTGGTGAAGTGTGCCGCTGGGGCGGTGATGAAGTGTTACTGCTTCTGAAGATGGATAAAAAAAGCGGGTACCGATTAACGGAAAAAATTCGCAAAGAAATTGCGGACTATGTACTTACTTACCAGCGTCAGCGTGTGTCAGTTACGGCAACGTTTGGATTTGTATACTGCGATGAAAAACAGACAATGAAAGAGCGGATTGCACTTGCAGATTCGCGTTTGAATCAGGGGAAGGAAAAGGGGAAAAATCAGGTCGTGAACTAAAAATGAATTAGTTTTACGAAAAGAAAGGAATTAATACGATGAATGAGTTTCTTGATATTTTCATGGAAGCAGGAGTGGATACATTAAAACTTATCCCGTTTCTTTTTCTTACCTATATTTTAATGGAGTGGCTTGAACACCGCACCGGAAGTCATACACAGGCGGCGATTTTGCGCGCCGGAAAAGCAGGACCGGTATTTGGTGGAATTTTAGGTATTGTGCCACAGTGTGGCTTTTCGGCAGCAGCATCAAATCTGTATTCCGGTGGTTTGATTACGGCGGGCGCTTTGGTGGCTGTCTTTTTGTCTACTTCTGACGAAATGCTTCCGATTTTTATTTCTGAGGCAGTACCTGCATGGACAATCATTAAGATTTTGGCGGTTAAAATGGTAATGGGAATCCTTTTTGGCTTCCTTTTGGACTTTTTGTATCACAGTATCTGGGGCAGAAAAATGAGATACCGGAACATCCATACAATGTGTGAGAGTGAACACTGTAAATGTGATGATGAGGGGATTTTTTTCTCGGCGCTGCGTCACACAATTCACATTACCATTTTTTTGTTTTTGGTAACACTTGTTCTGGAAGCTGTTATTGATGGTGTGGGTGAAGATGCTTTAGCCGGATTTCTTATGGACCGTCCGGTTCTCGGCGAGATTTTGGCGGGGGCAATTGGCATGGTTCCAAACTGTGCGTCGTCCGTAGTCATTACTCAGCTCTATTTACAGAAAGTCATTGGCGCCGGCCCGATGATGGCAGGATTATTTACCAATGCCGGTGTCGGCGCACTTGTTTTGTGCCGCATGAACCGCAAACACGTAAAACAAAACGTCGGTATTTTGTGTTATTTATATGTGGCGGGGGTTGTTGGAGGAATTTTGATTGATTTGCTTGGAATCAATTTTTAATACTTGTTATTAGAGTTTTTAACTGTGGATAAGATAGTGGTAATGTTATTGAAGTTCGTTGTTAGAAAAATCAGACCGGGTTTCAACCTGAGGGACGTTGAAATCCGGTCTGATTTTTCTAATAAAGCAACAATTAAAACATTTCCATATCGTGTTTACTTGACATAAAGCCCCATCTTGCTTTATACTAGGAGATTATGAGGGGAAGTTTACCCTTTTATGAAACGAAATGGAGATGAGAGAGAGAATGAACTACCATATTGCAGTGATTCCCGGAGACGGAATCGGACCTGAAATTGTGGCAGAAGCTAAAAAGGTATTGAATAAAGTGGCAGATACATATGGGCACACATTTGAATACGAAGAATTGTTGATGGGCGGCTGTTCCATTGACGCATACGGCGAGCCTTTGACAGATGAAACCTTAGAGCGTGCAAGAAAAAGTGATTCGATTTTGCTTGGTGCGGTCGGTGGACGAGTCGGAGTGGACAGCTGGTATGAATTGCCACCGGAAAAAAGACCGGAAGCAGGTCTTTTGAAAATTCGTAAGGGACTTGGCTTATTCTGTAATCTTCGTCCGGCAATTCTGTTTGAAGAATTGAGCGGCGCTTGTCCGTTGAAGGAAGAAATTGTAGAAGGTGGTTTTGATTTTATCTTTGCCCGTGAGTTGACGGGTGGTCTTTACTTCGGTGAACGCTATACCAAAGAAATTGATGGCGTGCGCACCGCAGTGGACACTTTAAAATATGATGAAAATGAGATTCGCAGAATTGCCATTCAGGCGTTTGAGATTGCGATGAAGAGAAATAAAAAAGTCTGCAGTGTTGATAAAGCAAACGTATTGGATTCTTCCAGACTTTGGAGCAAAGTTGTCGAGGAAGTCAGTAAAGGTTATCCGGAAGTGACATTGACAAATATGCTAGTTGACAACTGTGCAATGCAGATTGTAAGAGATCCAAAACAGTTTGATGTCATTTTGACAGAGAATATGTTTGGCGATATTTTGTCGGATGAGGCAAGTATGGTAACCGGTTCTTTAGGAATGCTTTCTTCGGCAAGTTTAGGTGAGGGAACCTTTGGCATGTACGAGCCAAGCCACGGCTCTGCGCCGGATATCGCAGGACAAAATAAGGCAAATCCGATTGCGACGATTTTATCGGCAGCTATGTTACTGCGTTATTCCTTTGGACTTTCCAAAGAAGCAGATGCGGTTGAAAATGCCGTCAAGACTGTACTCAAAAAAGGAATGCGTACGATTGATATTATGGATGAAGGTAAGACTCTGCTTGGTACAAAAGAAATGGGCGATGCCATTGCCGCAGAGATTGAATAGGAGGACGACAAGATGAAAAGTGATTCAGTAAAAAAAGGAATGCAGACAGCACCACAGCGTTCTTTGTTTAATGCGCTTGGTTTGACAAAAGAAGAGCTGGAAAAGCCGCTTGTAGCTATTGTCAGCTCTTATAATGAAATTGTTCCGGGTCATATGAATCTGGACAAAATTGTAGAGGCAGCAAAACTTGGTGTCGCTATGGCAGGTGGTACACCAATTGTATTCCCGGCAATTGCCGTTTGTGATGGTATTGCGATGGGACATGTGGGAATGAAATATTCTTTGGTAACCCGTGACTTGATTGCGGATTCAACCGAGTGTATGGCACTTGCACATGCTTTTGATGCGATGGTAATGGTGCCAAACTGTGATAAAAACGTACCGGGTCTTTTGATGGCTGCGGCACGTGTGAATATTCCAACCGTATTTGTCAGCGGTGGTCCAATGTTAGCCGGCCATGTGCAGGGACAGAGAACTTCTCTTTCAAGTATGTTTGAGGCAGTTGGTGCTCATGCGGCAGGCAAAATGACCGAAGAGCAGGTGGATGATTATGTCAGCCATGCCTGCCCGACCTGTGGTTCCTGCTCCGGTATGTATACAGCAAACTCCATGAACTGTCTGACCGAGGCAATTGGTATGGGACTTCAGGGCAATGGTACAATTCCGGCTGTATATTCCGACCGAATCAAACTGGCAAAACATGCCGGTATGCAGGTTATGGAAATGTATAAGAAAAATATCCGTCCACGTGACATTATGTGTGAGAAAGCATTTTTAAATGCGATGACAGTTGATATGGCGCTTGGATGTTCGACCAATACGATGCTTCATCTGCCGGCAATTGCTCATGAAGCAGGCGTAAAACTGAATCTTGATATTGCCAATGAAATCAGTGCAAAGACACCTAACCTTTGTCATCTGGCACCGGCAGGTCACACCTATATGGAACAGTTGAATGAGGCAGGCGGTGTTTATGCGGTAATGAATGAGCTGAATAAGAAGGGACTTCTTTATACAGACCTTATGACTGTGACCGGAAAGACGGTAGGTGAGAACATTGAACATGTAGTAAACCGCAATCCGGAAGTGATTCGTCCAATTGATAATCCATACAGTGAAACTGGTGGCATCGCCGTTTTGAAGGGTAACTTGGCACCGGATTCCGGCGTTGTAAAACGTTCTGCCGTAGTACCGGAAATGATGGTTCATGAAGGTCCGGCGCGTGTCTTTGACTGCGAGGAAGATGCAATTGCTGCTATCAAGGGCGGTAAAATTGTTGCAGGAGATGTTGTTGTTATCCGCTATGAGGGACCAAAGGGTGGTCCAGGTATGAGAGAGATGCTCAATCCAACTTCTGCAATTGCCGGTATGGGACTTGGCTCTTCCGTTGCTTTGATTACGGATGGACGTTTCTCGGGAGCTTCCCGTGGTGCTTCGATTGGACATGTTTCACCGGAAGCAGCGGTTGGTGGTCCGATTGCTCTTGTAGAAGAAGGAGACATCATTAAGATTAACATTCCGGAAAATACTTTGATGGTAGATATTTCGGATGAAGAGATGGAAAAGAGACGCAAAAACTGGCAGCCAAGGGAGCCGAAAGTGACAAGCGGCTACTTACGCCGTTATGCCAATATGGTAACAAGTGGCAGCACAGGAGCGATTTTGAAATAATACGATGCGTGTGAGAATAGGGAAACAGACGAAAAGAAAGAGGTGCAAGGTATGCAAATAAATGGGTCACAGATTATGATTGAATGTCTGCTTGAGCAGGGTGTAGATACCATCTTTGGTTATCCGGGAGGTTCTATTTTAAACGTGTACGATGAATTATATCGTTATCAGGATAGAATCCGTCACGTGCTTACCTCTCATGAGCAGGGAGCTTCCCATGCGGCAGACGGTTATGCCAGAGCAACAGGAAAAGTTGGCGTGTGTATGGCAACGAGCGGACCGGGAGCAACGAACTTAGTTACCGGTATTGCAACGGCATATATGGATTCTGTACCGATGGTTGCGATTACCTGTAATGTTACACTTCCGATGCTTGGAAAAGATTCCTTCCAGGAGGTTGATATTGCCGGTGTCACAATGCCGATTACGAAACATAGTTTTATTGTAAAAGATGTAAAGGATTTGGCTGCGGTTATGCGCCGTGCCTTTAAGATTGCACAGACCGGTCGTCCGGGTCCTGTTTTGGTGGATGTAACAAAGGATGTAACGGCTGCAGTGACCGATTTTACACCGCAGACACCGGAATTGATTCAGAGACAGGTTGACACGATTGATGAAAAAGATATCGAAAGCGTAGTCAATGCAATTAAAAAATCGCAGAGACCAATGATTTTTGTCGGTGGTGGTGCCGTAATTTCCGGCGCAGAGAAAGAATTAAAAGAATTTGTCTATAAGGTAGACGCTCCGGTAACGGATACTTTGATGGGAAAAGGTGCATTTGACGGCACAGACCCATATTATACAGGAATGCTTGGTATGCATGGTACAAAGACAGCAAACTTAAGTGTAACCGAATGTGACTTATTGATTGTATTAGGTGCCAGATTTTCAGACCGTGTTACGGGAAATGCAAAGAAATTTGCAAACCGTGCAGAAATTGTTCATATTGATATTGATCCGGCTGAAATTAATAAAAATATTCCGGTGGATTATTCCATTATCGGTGATTTAAAGGCAGTTTTGGAAATCTTAAACCGCAAATTGGAGCAGCACTATCATAAGGCTTGGGTTGATAAGGTTATGGCGAGAAAAGAAGCTTTGCCGCTTTCTTATCACACGGATGCTCTTACAGGACCTTATGTGATTGAGCGAATCAGTGAACTTACCGATAACGAAGCGATTATTACGACTGATGTCGGCCAGCACCAGATGTGGGCGGCACAGTATTATAAATACCGCTCTCCGAGACATTTTATTACGTCCGGTGGAATGGGTACGATGGGATATGGTCTTGGTGCCTGTATCGGTGCGAAAGTCGGAGTGCCTGACACACCGGTTATTAACATCGCAGGAGACGGATGTTTCCGCATGAACATGAATGAGATTGCGACAGCAACAAGATATAATATTCCGATTATTGAAATAGTATTTAATAACCATGCACTTGGCATGGTAAGACAGTGGCAGACCTTGTTTTATGGTAAGAGATATTCTCAGACCATTTTGGAAGATAAAGTAGACTATTGCAAAGTATCAGAAGCAATGGGCGCAAAAGCAATCCGTGTAACGAAAAAAGAGGAGATTGACGATGCGATTAAGACTGCATTGTCAGCAGAGGTACCGGTTGTGATTGAAGTCGTAATCAACCAGGATGACAAGGTATGGCCAATGGTTGCTCCGGGAGCAGCGATTGAAGATTCTTTTGATGAGAAAGACCAGGAGAATCGCATTCAGAATTAATTAACAGTTATGTAAGGAGGATATAACAGTGGCTAGAGTGTATAACTTTTCAGCAGGACCGGCCGTATTGCCGGAAGAGGTATTAAAAGAGGCAGCAGATGAGATGCTTGATTATCAGGGAACAGGAATGTCCGTTATGGAGATGAGCCATCGTTCCGCAGCATATGATAAAATTATCAAAGATGCTGAGCAGGATTTGAGAGATTTGATGGAAATTCCGGACAATTACAAAGTATTGTTCCTTCAGGGCGGCGCTTCCCAGCAGTTTGCCATGATTCCTATGAATCTTATGAAAAACGGCGTGGCTGATTACATCGTAACCGGCCAGTGGGCAAAGAAAGCTTATAATGAGGCTTGCAAATATGGAAAAGCAGTTAAAATTGCTTCTTCTGAGGATGAGACATTTTCCTATATTCCGGATTGTTCCGACCTTCCGATTGATGAGGATGCAGATTATGTTTATATTTGTGAGAACAATACCATTTATGGTACAAAATATAAAACACTGCCAAATACCAAAGGAAAGACATTGGTAGCAGATGTGTCTTCCTGCTTTTTGTCAGAACCTGTAGATGTCAGCAAATACGGCGTTATCTACGGTGGTGTTCAGAAGAACATCGGACCTGCCGGTGTTGTTATTGTAATTATCCGTGAGGATTTGATTCCGGATGAAGTGGATGAGAAAGTTCCTACGATGCTTCAGTACAAGATTCATGCCGATGCACAGTCTCTTTACAATACACCGCCTGCTTACGGTATTTACATTTGCGGCAAAGTATTTAAATGGATTAAGAAAATGGGCGGCTTGAAAGAGATGCAGAAGAGAAACATCGAAAAAGCAAAAGTTTTGTATGATTTCTTAGATTCTTCCAAACTGTTCAAAGGAACCGTACGCAAAGAAGACCGTTCTTTGATGAATGTACCATTTGTAACAGGAGATAAAGATTTGGATGCAAAATTTGTTGCAGAAGCAAAAGCAGCTGGATTTGAAAACTTGAAAGGACACCGTACCGTTGGTGGTATGCGTGCCAGCATTTACAATGCAATGCCAAAAGAGGGTGTTGAGAAATTGGTTGAGTTTATGAAGAAGTTTGAGGAGGAGAATGCATAATGAGTATCAAAGTAAACTGCTTAAATCCGATTGCAGCCTGCGGTCTGGATATGTTGGGAGATAACTACGAGATTACGGAAAATACAAATGAAGCAGAAGCCATTTTGGTTCGCAGTGCCGGTATGCACGACATGGATTTGCCGGAATCTCTGTTGGCTGTAGCCCGTGCAGGTGCCGGTGTAAATAACATTCCGCTTGATGCATGCGCAGAGAAAGGTATTGTTGTCTTTAATACACCGGGTGCAAATGCAAATGGTGTAAAAGAGTTAGTCATTGCTTCTCTTTTGTTGGCTGCCCGTGATATCACAGGTGGTATCAAATGGTGTCAGGATAACAAAGACGATGAGAATATTGCAAAATCCGGAGAAAAAGCAAAGAAAGCATTCGCCGGAACAGAAATTAAAGGAAAGAAACTGGGTATTATCGGTCTTGGTGCAATTGGTGTATTAGTTGCCAATGCGGCAAATCGTCTCGGTATGGATGTTTACGGATGTGACCCTTATTTGTCTGTTGAGCATGCCCTTAACATGTCCCGTGATGTAACGATGGTAAAAACAAATGAGGAATTGTATGAGATGTGTGATTACCTTACCGTACATGTTCCGCTTTTGGATTCCACCAAAGGAATGTTTAACAAAGAGGCATTTGACAAGATGAAAGACGGTGTTGTTCTTCTTAACTTCTCCCGTGATACACTGGTGAACGAAGACGACATCAAGGTGGCACTGGAGTCCGGAAAAGTAGCAAAATACGTTGTTGATTTCCCAAATCCGACAACAGTAAAGCTGCCAAATACAACCGTAACACCTCATCTTGGTGCTTCCACACAGGAGTCTGAGGACAACTGTGCGAAAATGGCAGTCAGTGAGATTCGTGACTTCATGGAAAATGGTAACATCAAAAATTCTGTGAACTATCCAAACTGCGATGCCGGTGTATGCCAGACAGCTGGACGTATCACGATTGCGCATAAGAACGTACCGAATATGTTGAGCCAGTTTACGACATTGTTCTCCAAAGATGGTGTCAATATCGAAAACATGGTAAATAAGAGCCGTGGAAACTTTGCGTATACAATCCTTGATATCTGCTCTGATTCAACCGATGAAGTAGTAAAGGAATTAGAGGCACTTGACGGTGTTATCCGCGTTCGTGTGATTAAATAAAAAGTGCCGGAAATATCAAAAATAGTGCATGACATATCATGGGAATATCTCCTTCTTTTTGCTACAATTTAAGTAGATAAAAAAGAAGGAGGTATTTTTATATGTTTCAGAAAAAAACAAAAAGAGTTCTTTCGCTTGCAACAGCATTTGCACTTATTTGTACCGGAATATCACTTCCTGACAGCAATGTGGCAAAGGCAGCAAAAAAGGCAAAACTCAAAACAAAGAAAATATCATTAAAGGTAGGAAAGAAAAAGAAAATTGCAATTTCCGGAAAAGTAAAGAAAGCAAAGTACACGTTTAAGAGTAGTAAAAAAGCAGTTGCTTCGGTTAGTAAATCCGGTGTTGTAACAGCAAAGAAAAAGGGTAATGCGGTAATTACGGTAAAAGAGAAAAAGAAGAAAAAGACAAAAGTAATTGGAAAGGTGAAAGTGACGGTTAAGGCAGTGAAAGCAGTTGCGCCTTCAAAGCCACAGACAAAACCAAATACGGCAGCACCGTCGACACCGCAGGCGACAAATGCTGCGCCAACGGCTACACCTTTAAAACCGACGGCTACACCAACAAGTGTACCAACGCCAACGCCGGACCCGAATATTTTTAAAATGGAAGGTGACCAAGTGAAACCAACGGATGCAGATACAAGAGCTACTTATACACTAAACAGTGATGGCAGTGTAACAGTAGAGGCAGGATGGAAATATTATGCAATAGCTTTTGAGAGTCCATTAAATCTTAATAAGGTTAAGAGTGTGGAAATTGAAGGAAGTGCATCCAAAGGATTCCGTCTGAGTTTTGGTAATAAAGAGGGAGAATACTTTATTGACCATAACAATCTGGACAGCTGGGTATATCCAAATGCATTCAGCGATAAGATTACCATTGATTTAACGGAGCAAAATCCGTCCGGAAAAGCAGATTGGTTATTCCTTGGAACAAAAGATAAAGACGAAGTTACTTTTAATATTAAATCTATTTCATTTAAATTAGGAGCAGAAAACTTGGAAAATGTAAACACAGACGGCTTGACTGAAGCGATAAAAGAAGTAGGAAATAATAACCCGATTGCGGCGCAGCGATTTATGGCGGATCCGTATGCAATTGAATATAATGGACGCGTTTATGTATATGGTACAAATGACAGCCAGTCCATGAGAATTGGTGAAGATGGCAAGATTCCAAATAACAATTATTCCAATATCAATACGTTAAACTGTTATTCTTCTGCTGATATGGTAAACTGGCGTGATGAAGGAATTATTCAGGTCGCCGGCAAAAAAGGTCCGGCAACTTGGTCAAAGAATAGCTGGGCACCTGCGGTATGCTATAAAAACATTGACGGCAAAGACAAATTCTTTATTTACTTTGCTGACAACGGAAGCGGAATTGGTGTGTTGGAGGGAGATAGCCCGACTGGTCCATGGCGTGACCCAATTGGCAAGCAGTTAATCAGTAGAAATACTCCAAACTGCGGCGGAAGTGAAGTGCCATGGTTATTTGACCCGGCTGTATTTGTCGATGATGATGGACAGGGATATTTGTATTTTGGTGGAATTGGTGAAGCAACTGACCGTGAACATCCAAAATGTATTCGTGTCGTAAAACTTGGAGATGACATGATAAGTCTTAAAGAGGATCCGGTTGTTATCGATGCACCGGCACCATTTGAGGATTCCGGAATTAATAAATTTAACGGTAAATATTATTATAGCTATTGTACAAACTGGGATGGTGCCAAGAAACGGCCGACGACAAATGAACTTGGTATAGCGAATATTGCTTACATGGTTTCGGATTCACCGATGGGACCATGGTCCGAGGCAAAGGTTGTTTTGAAAAACCCAACATCTTATTTTACCGGTTTGCCAAGTAATGATAAAAATAATAATCACCACTGCATGCTTCAAGTAGGAGATAAAATTTATATGTTCTATCATTCACAGAAGCTGGCAGCCGATTTGGGAATTACACAGGGGTATCGTACCACTGGTGTGGATTTGGTAACCATGGATGAAAATGGTGATTTGACTTCTTCTATGACAAATGAGGGAGTGTCTCAGGTTGGAAGTTTTAACCCATATGATGTAGTGGAAGCAGAGACTTTTGCATGGTCAGATGGAACATCAACGATTGCTGGACCTGAGAAAAATGATGGAAGAAATAATCGTGTTCTTTCTTCCATTGACAAAGGTGATTATGTTGGATTAGAAGGTGTTGATTTTGGCAGTGATGGTGCAAAATCAGTAATGATGAGCATTGCCAGTGCAACAAATGATGCAGCAGAGGGAACAATCTCTGTTTATATTGACAAAATTGCAAGTAACAAAAAAGTTGGTGAAATCACAGTAAATGCGAATAAGGATTATCAGTATTTTAAGACCAAACTTACTAAAACCGTAATAGGAAAGCATAAAGTTTTCTTTAAGTTTAGTGTAAAGGGTATTTTAGTGGATACTTGGATGTTCTCGAAAGAGGAAGAGCCACAGGAACCGTAAAATAGAAGCATAGATATTTTTATAAACTGCGAGTTGGAAAAAGAGAACGTTTTCAATTCGCAGTTTTTCTTTGCCGAAAAGGGTTAGTTGTGATATAGTATTAGTAATCAAATACAAAAGGGAAATATAGCGTTAGGAGAGGATGATTGGTATGAAAGAGAGAAAAAATGTTTTTGCGAAAGAAACAGTCACCGTTTGCGATAAATGTTCCGGACATATGATGTATAAGGGCGGTGGCTGTTATGTCTGCGAGTCCTGTGGGGAAGAGTACCTCACAGATTTTGGAAAGGTGAAGCGTTTTATTAACACATATGGTCCGAGCAATGCAATTACGATTTCGAGAGAGACCGGTGTGAGCCGGCATAAAATACAGGAATTTCTGCGGGACGGGCGAGTGGAAGTCGTGGAGGATCCAACGAATAAGGTTGCTTTCTGCTTATCCTGTGGTGTGCCAATCCGAAGTGGCAAATACTGTAATCTCTGCCAGAGCCGCATGGCAGGAAAAGCATCCGGTGAAAAAGGTGTTTATAATGCGGTGGCAGACGGTGCTATTGACAAGCAGAAAGGCCAGATGAGATTTAAATAAGACAAAGGATGAGAATACGATGAAGATGACTTATGATGAGGCGAGACAGTATATCAAAGAGGCGTCAAAAGCCGGTATACGTCCGGGACTTTCCTGCATGCGGGAATTATGCAGGCGTTTGGGGAATCCGCAGGATGACTTGAAGATTATCCACATTGCAGGAACCAATGGAAAAGGTTCTACGGCGGCGTATTTAAGCAGTATTTTTGGAGTAAACGGCTATCTGACCGGACGTTATGTATCGCCAACGGTATTTTGTTATGAGGAATGTATTCAGTATGAAGATATGGATGGTGTCCATTACATTGATAAGGATTTGCTTACGGAGCTGATTGGCGAAGTGGCTGAGGCAGCAGAGGCGATGGTGAAAGATGGGTGGCAGCATCCGACCACATTTGAATTGGAGACGGCAGTCTCCTTTTTGGCGTTTTGCAGATGGCAGTGCCGGGTGGTTATTTTAGAGGCCGGTATGGGGGGGCGTGAGGATGCCACAAATGTGGTTTCTCATGTGCTTGCCTCGGTTATTACGCCGGTTGGTCTTGACCATATGGCGTGGTTAGGTGATACGATTGCAGAAATTGCCGGAGAGAAAGCCGGTATCATCAAAGCAAAAGGAAAGGTCATCAGTTTTCAGACAGAACCTGCAGCAAGGGCTGTGATTACTTCTGTGTGCCGGAAAAAGCAGGCAGAATTAACGGAAGTGTCAGAAGAGGATATGAGCCTTCTTTCGATGGATGAAAATGGATGTGTCTTTTCCTACTGTGGAGAAAATTACCGCACCGGAATGACCGGTATTTATCAGATGAAAAATGCCAGTTTGGCAATTGGCGTCTGCAGGAGTCTCAAAGAAGAATTTCCACTCGAGCCGGAGCGGATTATGGTAGGTGTAAAAGAGGCGTACTGGCGCGGACGGCTGGAGCGGGTATGTACAGACCCGTTGATTTATGTGGATGGTGCTCACAACGAAAGCGGAGCAAGAGCATTAGCTGATTCATTAAAAGAGTTATTAAAGGGCAGAAAGATACATGGCGTGATGGGTGTCTTTCGTGATAAGGAATATGAAAAAATTGTTTCGATTATGAGTCCGCTCTTAACCGATATCGTGGCGGTGCCTGCACCGGGGACAAGGGGTCTGCCTGCAGCCGATTTAAAGGCGGTATGGGAGAGAGAAAAGGATGTGCCGGCAGAATCCGCAGACTCTGTGGAAAAGGGCTTAAAAAAGGCAATTATAAAGTGTGAGAGCGGGGATGCTATTGTGATGTTTGGCTCATTATCCCTATTAGGAGAGCTTCGCTGGAAGAACTAGCAGTAAATTAGAAAAGAGATGGAAATTATGGCAAAAAAAGAAAAAGAAGTAAAAACGAATGCGATGCGTATTTTGGAAAAACTTAAAATACCGTTTGAGGTAAAGACATATGAGTGCGATGAGTTTGTGGATGGCATGCACATTGCGGACCGATTAGGACAGCCGTATGCACAGTCGTTTAAGACGCTTGTTATGCAGGGAAAAAGCAAAGAATATTATGTCTTTGTTCTGCCGGTAGACAAAGAGGTCGATTTAAAAAAGGCGGCACATGTTGTCGGGGAAAAATCGCTTGCGATGGTTCACGTTAAAGACATTCAGGCAGTTACCGGTTATATCAGGGGCGGCTGTACATCCATTGGCATGAAAAAGAAATATCGTACCGTTATTCATGAATCTGCGAAAGAATGGGATACAGTAATTGTCAGTGGGGGAAGACTTGGTTCCCAGATTCTTCTTTCACCGGATGATTTGGTGAAGGCAGTGGACGGTGAAATGGCAGATATTGTTTTTCATGAGAACAAGTAAAAATATTGGCTGCTGCCCTTGTTAAAAGACGGTTTCGTGTGGTACAATGGGAAAGGTTATGGAGTGAATGGCAAGGAGATTGAGAGGTGCCGGTTATGGATCATAAGAAAATAGAAAAGGCAGTACAGTTATTTTTGGAAGGCATTGGCGAAGATTGTACGAGAGAGGGGTTAGCAGAGACACCAAAGCGGATTGCAAACATGTGTGAGCAGTTATTTGGCGGCTATGAACAGGATGCAGAAAAACATTTGTCACGTACATTTCATGCGGATACCGGAAACATGGTAGTGGAAAAAGATATTACATTTTATTCGGTGTGTGAACATCATTTTCTTCCTTTTTATGGCAAAGTCCATATTGGGTATATACCGGATGGTAAAGTAGTCGGACTTAGTAAGTTAGCAAGAACGGTAGAAGTATTTGCCAGACGTGCCCAAATACAGGAACAGCTGACGGAGCAGATTGCAGATGCCGTTATGCAGTCGCTGCAGCCAAAAGGCGTTATGGTTATGATTGAGGCAGAGCATATGTGTATGACGATGCGCGGGGTGCAAAAGCCCGGTACACAGACAATGACGTATGCGTTAAAAGGAGAATTTGAAAAAGATAAAAACCTGGCACAGATGTTTATGCAGATGATTGCCGGATAGAGAGAGGATGAAAGAAGATGAAAATAGGAAACCGTGAGTTCCCTTTGGGGGAGAAATCATATGTGATGGGCATTTTAAATGTGACACCGGACTCTTTTTCAGATGGTGGAAAATATAACGATATAGAGCGTGCACTTAAGCAGGCGGACAAAATGGTAGAAGAAGGAGCGGATATCTTAGATGTCGGCGGTGAATCGACAAGACCCGGTCATGTTCAGATTGGCGATGAAGAAGAAATCCGCCGTGTTGTGCCGGTTATTGAAGCATTGAAAAAAAGGTTTGATGTGCCGGTTTCAATTGACACCTATAAAAGTGCAGTTGCAAAGGCGGCACTTTCTGCCGGGGCAGATTTGTTAAATGATATCTGGGGATTTCGTTATGATGAGCGCTGTGCCAAACTGGCAGCTGAGTATGATGTCTGTGTCTGCTTAATGCACAACCGTGAGACGATGGAATATAACGACTTTATGGATGACGTAAAAAAAGATTTGGAAATCTCTCTTTCTCTTGCTGAGAAGTATGGAGTAAAGAAAGAGAAAATCATGCTTGACCCAGGGGTTGGTTTCGCAAAGACAAGAGAGCAGAATTTGACCATTATCAACCGCTTGGAAGAAATTAGAGCGATGGGATATCCGGTATTGCTTGGTACATCGAGAAAAAGTGTGATTGGACTTACATTGGATTTGCCGGTTGATGAGCGCGAAGAGGGAACGATTGCCACAAGTGTAATCGGAGCGATGAAAGGCTGTGAGTTCTTCCGTGTGCATGATGTGCAGAAAAATGTACGTGCTCTTCGCATGACAGATGCCATCAGAAGGGAGAACTAGTCATGGATGTAATTAAAATCCGCGATTTAGAAATCTATGGACACCATGGTGTCATGAAAGAGGAAAATGTACTTGGACAGAAGTTTTTGGTTTCTCTTGCTCTTTATACGGATACGAGGGCAGCAGGGGAAAGTGATAATTTGGCGGATTCGGTAAATTATGCAGAAGTTTCTTATCTTGTTAAAGAGCAGATGGAAAAGGAAACGTACCGTCTGATTGAGGCAGCAGCGGAGCAGCTGGCAAAAAAGATTTTGCTAAAGTTTCCCCTTGTAAAAAAAGTGGAAGTAGAGATTAAGAAACCATGGGCACCGATTTTACTTCCTCTGGATACGGTGAGTGTAAACATTACGCGCGGATGGGAAACGGCATATTTGTCGATTGGATCCAATATGGGAGATCGAAAAGCTTATTTAGAGGCGGCGATTGAAGAATTAAAAAAAGTAGAGACAATCCGTGAGATAAAGGTTTCAGAAATCATTGAAACGGAGCCATATGGTTATACGGCTCAGGATAAATTTTTAAATGCGGCAATTGGGTTTGAGACACTTTTGACGCCGGATGCATTACTTTCTGTCTGTCATGAAATTGAGAAGAAGGGAAAACGTGAGAGAAAGATTCACTGGGGACCAAGAACGATTGATTTGGATATTCTTTTGTATGGAGACTGTGTCATGCACACAGAGACGCTTACGATACCACATTCGGAAATGCATAAAAGACAGTTTGTTTTAGAGCCGCTTTCTGAGATTGCTCCGTATGTAAAACATCCGGTGCTTGGTAAGAGTGTCAGTATGCTGTTAGAGGATTTGGAGGAACATAAATGATTGATTTACAAGTTTCAAGAAAGCAGATTGATGAGATTGACAGCCAGATTGTCAAACTGTTTGAAGAACGCATGAAAGTTGCCAATGAGGTCGCCAAATATAAGATGGAGACCGGAAAAGCGGTATTTGACAAAGAACGCGAGGAACAGAAGTTAGACAGTCTTTCGAAAATATGTCATGGTAAATTCAATGAGCGTGCGGTTCGTGAGCTGTTCAGTCAGATTATGTCCATCAGCCGCAAATACCAGTATGGTGTTCTGTCGCATACGGATGATATCACGGATTTTGAAAAAACAGAAAAAGCGTTTGATAAAGAACAGGCAAAAGTATATTATTTTGGCGTGCCGGGCACCCATACACAGCAGGCGATGGAAGACGTGTTTGGTGAGGCAGTACAGGGGATCAGCTGTCAGAGTTTTCAGGGCGTAATGGAAGCTGTTGAAAACGGGCAGGCAGATTACGGTGTCCTGCCAATTGAAAATTCTTCGACGGGCGGTATCAGCACGAATTATGATTTATTGTTGAATTATAAAAACGCCATTGTCGGCGAATACGTGATGAAAATTGACCAGTGCCTTTTAGCACTTCCCGGTACAAAGTTAGAAGATATTCGGACGGTATTTTCCCATCCGCAGGGATTGTTGCAGAGCCGTAAATTTATGAAGGAACATCCTCTCTTTGAAGGTGTGGAATATGGTTCAACGGCAGCAGCAGCCAAGAAGGTGGCGCAGGATAAAGATAAGACGCAGGCGGCGATTGCAAGCCGGCGTGCAGCCAAAGAATATGGACTTGAAATTGTTGCCGATTCCATTCAGCAGGAGAAGAACAACTGTACGAGATTTATTATTATCGGACCAAAAGAAGTTTACACAAAAGAGAGCAATAAACTCGCACTGTGCATTGAACTACCGCATCAGAGTGGTACACTGTACCGAATTTTGTCCCATTTTCTTTATAACGATTTGAACATGACACAAATTGAGTCGCGTCCGATTCCGGGACGAAACTGGGAATACCGCTTCTTTGTTGATGTGGAGGGAAACTTAGACGATGCGGCTGTGCAGAATGCACTTCGCGGTGTGAAAGAGGAATCTGCCTTTATGCGTGTGCTTGGCAACTTTGAGGCATAAAAGACACACTTTCGTCAAAAAGAACACACAATTCATACAAAAAGCGAACAAAAACCGCACACATTTTCATATTATGATAAGAGCAACAAAGACGAAAGGATGTGTGCGAATATGAAAAAATTTGCTAAAATATTAGCAGCTGCTGTGTTATTTGGAACAGCCGCTGGAACCGCTTTTCAGGGAGCGGAAATGATTGGAAAGAATGTGTTAGTTAGCCAGAATGAGACGGTGAAAGATAGTGCCTCTGCGAAACTGGCAACGACTACGGTGACGACAAACCAGAGTACATCGACATCCGATGTTTCATCGATTTCGGAGCAGGTGCTTCCGTCGATTGTGGCAATTGATGTTACGGCACAGACTACAACCAATACGCCGTTTGGCGCACAGACGAGTGAAGGAACCGGAAGTGCATCCGGTATTATCATTGCTCAAAAAGATAACAAAATGTACATTGCGACAAACAATCATGTTGTCGAAGGAGCCACTTCAGTTACCATTATTTTTAACGATGGGAGCAAAGTGAGTGCTACTGTAAAAGGAACGGATTCATCAACGGATTTAGCTGTTGTAGAAGTGGATATGAGTAAATTGTCGGATTCGACAAAGAAGAATATAAAAATTGCTACGATTGGCGACAGTAAAAAGACGAAAGTCGGCGAACAGGCAATTGCAATTGGCAATGCCCTTGGCTATGGAACGAGTGTTACGGTCGGTTATATTAGTGCAAAGGACCGTGAGATTGACGCCGAAGACAGCGCAAGTGTAAAATTGATTCAGACAGACGCAGCAATTAATCCGGGAAACAGCGGCGGTGCATTAGTAAATAGCAAAGGCGAAGTGATTGCTATCAATTCCTCAAAATTTGCTTCTGAGGAAGTAGAGGGAATGGGATTTGCGATTCCGATGGCAACTGCAGAGCCAATCTTAGAAGAGTTAATGAATCAAAAAGAAGTGGCAGCAAACAATCAGGCTTATCTGGGTATTACCGGCCGTGATGTGACAAGCGAATACGAGCAGGCATATGGAATTCCGCAGGGAATTTACATTTCAGAAGTTTCAGCTGGTTCACCGGCAGAGAAAGCAGGATTGCAGAAAGGATATATTATTACCAAATTAAATGGAACGACCGTGAAAACACTTTCCCAGTTGCAGGAAAAACTTTCAAAGTGTGAGGCAGGAACACAGGGTAAAGTCACTGTAAAAATTGCTTCCGGTTCATCCTATCAGGAAAAGACATTTTCTGTTACGTTTGGTAAAAAACAGAACTAATGGAGGAACAATATGTTTGATTATGAACGTCTGGAGGCACTTTCCATCGAAGGAGAGGCTCCACAGTCAGAACCGGAGAGACAGTATTATTTTATGAAAAAGTGCAGGCAGTGGGCAGAGGAAGAGAAAGAGCGAATCGGACATCCTCTTACCATGTCAATTCAGACGCTAGGCTGTCAGATGAATGCAAAGGACTCGGAGAAGATGACAGCAATTCTTGAATATATTGGATACAAAGAAGTAGAGGAACCGGTTGCGGATTTTGTTTTATACAATACGTGTACTGTTCGTGAAAATGCCAACTTAAAAATCTATGGACGGCTTGGTTATCTCAAAAACCATAAAAAGAAAAATCCGTCAATGAGGATTGCTCTCTGCGGATGTATGATGCAGGAAGCGGATGAGGTAGAGCGGATTCGCAAGAGTTATTCGTTTGTTGATTTAGTGTTTGGTACACATAACATTTATAAACTGGCAGAGTTATTGTATACACAGGTGCAGTCAGCACGTCCGGTGATGGATGTGTGGAAGGAGGCCAAAGAGATTGTGGAAGATTTGCCGGGAAAACGTAAATATCCATTTAAGACCGGTGTCAATATTATGTATGGCTGTAATAACTTTTGCAGTTACTGCATCGTACCATATGTGCGCGGGCGGGAGAGAAGCAGAGAGCCGGAGGATATTATTTCCGAAATCAAAGGTCTTGTAGCCGACGGCGTGGTAGAGGTAATGTTACTTGGACAAAATGTAAATTCTTATGGAAAGACTTTGGAAAATCCGGTCACGTTTGCTAATCTATTGCGTCAAGTAAATGAAATTGAAGGACTTAAGAGAATCCGGTTTATGACATCGCATCCGAAGGATTTGTCGGATGAGCTGATTGAGGCGATGGCGGAATGTGATAAAGTATGTACCCATCTGCATTTGCCATTGCAGTCGGGAAGTACGGAAATCTTAAAGAAAATGAACCGTAAGTACACGAAAGAATCCTATCTTTCTTTGGTGGAGAGGATTCGGGAAAAGAATCCAAAACTATCGCTTACGACGGATATTATTGTTGGATTTCCGGGAGAGACAGAAGAAGATTTTGAAGACACATTAGATGTAGTAAGAAAAGTTCGCTATGACAGTGCCTACACCTTTATTTATTCAAAGCGCACCGGTACGCCGGCAGCTGCAATGGAAAATCAAGTGCCGGAAGAAGTAGTGAAAGAACGGTTTGACAGATTGCTGCATGAAGTGCAGGGGATTTCCACAGAGATTACAAAGAGTATCGAGGGAGAGACGGTTCCGGTTCTGGTAGAAGAGATAAATACACAGAACGAAGAACTTTTAACCGGACGCTTATCCAATAATGCGGTCGTTCATTTTCCGGGCGATGTTTCCTTGATTGGAGAAATCTTACCGGTAAAATTAGTAGAAAGCAAAGGCTTTTATTATATGGGAGAAATCGTGAAATAAAAAAAGAAACTGCAATTCATTTCCTAAAAGGGGGGATGAGTCTGCAGTTTCTTTTTTTGTTAAACTGTTTTTGGCTCCGGATAATCTTCTCCAAAAGTTTCTACTGTTACTTTTTCCATAATAACCGGTGTGAGAGGCATATCGCTCCAGTCAGTAGCAACTTCGGCTAATTTATCTACAACATCCATGCCCTCAATAATTTTACCAAAAGCGGCATAAGAGCCATCAAGATGAGAGGCTTTCTTATGCATAATAAAAAACTGGCTTCCGGCGGAGTCCGGATGCTGGGAGCGTGCCATGGAGATGACACCCGGGTCATGGCTTAATGAGTTGTCATAGCCATTTAAAGAGAATTCTCCGGGGATGCTGTAACCGGGACCGCCGGTTCCGTTTCCATCCGGGTCACCGCCCTGAATCATAAAACCACTAATGATGCGGTGAAAGGTGAGTCCGTCATAAAATCCTTTGTTTACCAAAGAAATAAAATTGTTTACTGTGTTCTCTGCAACTTCCGGATAAAGTTCAAGCTTCATAACATCGCCGTCATTCATCACGATTGTTACAATGGGATTCTTTTCTGCCATAATGATAGTTCCTTTCCTATTCAAATTCCAGCGGTTAAAACCGCTTTTTTTATTGTAAAAGATTTTTGCGGCAGATGCAAGTCTTTCGACAAACAATGATAGTGAGAAATGTAGAAACTCTACTGTCTTGATTGGATTGTGTCTAACGATGTCAGATGAAAGAATGATTTGGCTGACAATAATGGGAAAAGGGAGCGGCCGTTTGACAAGCTTTGCAGAGTCTATCGTCTATAATGAGCCTACACAAACGGAAAGGGGATGAAGATGCCAATGAGAGTGAAGTTATACTTAGATGTATTCTTTCTGATTAACACAGGGATGAATCTGGTGGTTTTTCTGACACAGAGTTTATTGATGCAAAAAACCATTCGGTTGTGGCGCCTTATCCTTGCGTCAATATTAGGAGCTGTGATGGCGTGTCTTTTGGTATTGTTTCATGTGCACAGAAATCTCCTGTTGCTTGTTTTGTCCTATTTTTTTGTTAGTGTTTTTCTTGTCCGGTTTGCTTTTGGTAAAATGACGACTGCAAGAACGGTGATGCACCTTTTACTTTATTATGCATGTGCTTTTATTCTGGCGGGGCTTTTGCTTCAGGTACAAAAAAGTTTTCATTACCCGCTTACCGGGGCATCGATGTTAGGATTTATGCTTTTTGTTCTCTTTCTTTTTCGGTATTTTATGCCAAAACTAAAAAAAGAAAAAGAACGGGTGTCATATCTTTACCGGCTGCGGATATATGACCGGGGAAATAAAATCGAAGGAATGGCACTTTTGGATACCGGAAATGGACTTTACGATGCAATCAGCAAAAAGCCGGTTATGCTCGGCAGTAAGAAATTTTTGGAAAAATTGTGGAAGGGAAAAGACCCTCCGTTGATGCGGATGATTCCCTACCATTCTGTAGGAAAAAAGATGGGAATGCTTTGTGCTTTTCGGGCACAACGACTGGAAATTGAATGTGGGGGAGACTGGCAGTTTGTGGAAGATGCGTGGGTGGCGGTCTGCGAAGAATGTGTTTCTGTGGATGGAGAATATGAAATGATACTGCATCCCGATATGTTGAATAATGAAAAAGGAAAGGAGAAATCATAGTATGCTGCTTAAGATTTCGATGCCGGGACAGTTTCAGTTCCGGATGATTCAGGATTGGAAAAGTGTATTTTTTCACCGTGGAGGTGATATTCATTATATTGGAGGGGCAGAGATTCTGCCACCGCCGTTAGAGCCGGGAGAGGAGGCAGCCTGCATTGAGAAATTGGGGGGAGAGCAGAACGACAAAGCGAGAAATACACTGGTAGAACATAACCTTCGCCTTGTTGTGTACATAGCGAAAAAATTTGATAATACAGGTGTCGGCGTGGAGGATTTAATCTCGATTGGAACAATTGGTCTGATGAAGGCAATTAATACCTTTAACCCGACGAAAAACATCAAACTTGCAACCTATGCGTCACGCTGTATTGAGAATGAAATTCTTATGTATCTGCGTAGAAATAATAAAACGAAATTAGAGGTATCCATTGATGAACCTTTAAATGTTGACTGGGATGGAAACGAACTGCTGCTCTCGGACATTTTGGGAACAAGTGAAGATATTATTTACAAAGACATTGAAAAAGAAGTTGATAGAAGTTTACTGCGTAAAGCATTGGAAACATTATCTGAACGAGAACAAACGATTATCCGTCTTAGATTTGGAATCGACGATAAACTCGGACAGGAACTCACACAGAAAGAAGTCGCAGACCTCTTAGGCATCTCCCAAAGCTATATCTCACGATTAGAGAAAAAAATAATGAAGCGGTTAAAGAAAGAAATCTTGCGCTTAGAGGGACGTTAAAAATAAGGTGCTTTCAATAAAAAAGAAGTTACAAATCAGCGAGAAACTTTATTCGCGAAAGCGAATCTTTTGTTTCGAGTCGATTTGTAACTTTTTTTATAGTAACTATCTTATTTGTTATCATCCTCATACAAGAAGTGATCGAATGCTGCGACGGTGCTGCTTTCCTCACCGTTTGAGGTTGCATACAGTCCGATGGTGTTTCCGACAAAGCCACCGGCTACATCAGTAGACAGAATTCTTGCATCTACTTTATCCGCAAGTATTTTCTCAGATTTGCCATCGACAGAATAAGCAAAGGTTAAATCCTGTTCATTTTCCGTGATGCGAAGTGTGAGGTCAGGATAAAGGGCATCCAGTATTTCTTCTTTTAAGACAGTGACCTTATCACGTTCTGTCTTAACAAGAGAGAGAACAGTGGCGTCTCCTTTTTTGCCGGCCAAGAGCTGGTAGTTAAATGACTGGCTCTGGTAAATGGCAATTCCTGCCTGCTCGTTTTCTACAGCAGGAGAAAACGAAAGTTTTGTTTCTGCTGTAAAATCAAAACTAAGCTGGCGCTGACACACATAGGAAGGAGTTCCTTTTGAGGATAACGTATCAGCATCCGGTTTCATTTCTAAATATCCCGGACGATTCGTAAGAGAATAGTTTTCCTCTTTCGGATTGCGTAAGTACATAAAATGAAGTGGAAGCGTATCGGTGTCAAAATCTTCTTTTGCAGGAATTTCTTTCGCTTCATAAGCAGGAAGATTAGGCATTGGGAAAGTATCTTCCAAAATACCTTTTCCCGGATTGATTACAGGCCATCCATCTTCCCAGATAAATGGTACTAAGTAAGTTTCACGTCCTAAATTCCTATAGTAGCCGCCTCGTGGACGGGAGGCCAAGCATACCATCCACCACTCACCATTCTGGGTCTCAACGATATCCGGATGTCCGACATTTACAATCGGATAGTGGTAGCCAAGATGACGGTGTGTGAAAATTGGATTTGCCTTATGACCGGTAAAAGGCTCTGTCAGGCTTTTACTGCGGGCAATCGAAACTGCATGGTTGTGTCCGGTTCCGGCCTCGGATATCAAAAGATAGTAATAGCCGTCTTTCTTGTAGATATGTGGTCCCTCCGGCCATTCCACACCGCGGAGAGCACCATGCCATGCCGGGTAACTTTCGCCGACAAGTTTCATCGTATTTAAATCTAATTCCTGAATATAAATTTCATTATCACCGAAATAGCGGGAGCCTTCTCTGCGGTTCTGTGTACCACAGTAGTAGCATTTGCCATCATCATCAAAGAAGAGAGATGGGTCAATGCCGGCAGAATCCAAAGGATATGGATCCGACCAAGGACCGGCAGGGTCCGTTGCAGTGACAATAAAATTATTGATATCATTCGTTGGTGTTACGTTTGTTGTAATCATGTAAAAGGTTCCATCGTGGTAGCGCAGTGTCGGTGCAAAGATACCCTCACTTGTTTCTGCATTTACCAAAGGAAGCTGTTCTTTTCTTTCTAATATGTTACCAATCTGATTCCAGTGTACTAAATCACGGCTGTGAAAGATTGGAACACCGGGGAAATAAGCAAAAGTTGAAGTTACCAAATAATAATCATCGTTTACACGGCAAATCGATGGATCCGGGTAGAAGCCCGGAAGTATCGGATTCATGCCTGTTTTTTTGTTGTCCATAAAAACCTCCAAGTTATGAAATATGTATACCTGCATTCTACTATATGGATTCTCTCTTGTAAATACAAAACATTTTTCAAGGGAAAACCAATCATTTTTTAGCAAAAATACATAAAAAAATCTATCAAAAACTATGGACATGTTACAAAAATGGTGATATACTTTATAACAAACTGTATACATATTATACAAAAAAACATTATGTGTTTTGCTCCCATGGCTTATTTCACTGGCAGAATGCATAAAAAGAGAAACAACGAAAGGAGATTGCGACAGCTATGTCAAAGTTGATGAAGAAAAAAGGCTTACGGACATTCTTGATTGTAGTACTGGTGATTATCGCTTTTGTACTATTTTTCAAGTTAAAAGGTTCTTCCGTAAGTGACAACTCCGACAAGTACGCAGGTGTGGATTTTGACACTATGAGCAGCGAATATCAGCGTGAAGGCCAGTACAGTGATTATGTGGCTAAGCGCACGGACGCCAATACACCAAGTGGTTCCTATGATATTCCGGTTGCCGGTTTCGTGAAGAAAGAGACAACCAAAAACGTCACTGTACATAATGATCTTGGTCCGGAGAATGAAAAATCAGAATCGGTGTTGATTCCGGAAGGAGAAAGCGCAGTGTATTCTGTTAATGTGGAAGAGGAGGGTTATTACAACTTGAACCTTGAGTACTATCCTTCCACAGGAGACAAGGACGACCGAGGAATTGCAATTGAGACCAAGGTAGAACTTTACAATGAAAAAACGGGTAAATACGAAACTCCATTTAATGGTGCCGAGGGTGTTGACTTCGAACGTGTCTACACGGATGATGGCAAACCAAGCAAGGATAACCAGGGAAATGAGATTCGTCCTTCCCAGATTGAGGATCCGACACGCGGATGGATTTCTTCCTATTTTGAAGACCCAACCGGATATGAGATGGATCCGTATTACTTCTATTTAAAGAAGGGTGTCAATAAGATTCGCTTAACTGGTGTCAACGAACGTTTGATTATGCGTAAGTTCACAGTAGGTAATATGAAGAAGATTCCTACCTATGCAGAGTACGCAGCAGAGAACAAAGGAAAGACAAATAACGTTGACAAATCTTACGTTCAGAAGATTCAGGGTGAAAAGTCGGACAGACGTTCATCACCATCTTTATATGCTACTTATGACCGTACATCGGGAGATACCGAATACGAGGATGAAAAAGGAAATGTTACCAAGCATAATACAGACAAACAGGTTTTGAATGTAATTGGTGGTACACAGTGGAAAGTTGCCGGTGACTGGCTGGAATGGACTACGAAAGTAGAAAAAGAAGGCGATTATGTAATCGGTATTAAAGGACGTCAGGGATATAACCGTGGTTATATCGCAAACCGTTCTTTGTACATTGACGGAGAGGTTCCTTTTAAAGAGGTAGCTAGTCTGCAATTTACTTACAGCAATGTTTGGGAAATGCTTTGCTTACAGAATGATAAAGGCGAGGCATACAAATTCCACCTCACTGCTGGAGAACATAAAATTCGTTTGAAAATTACACTTGGTGAGCTTGGTGAGTATCTCTCCCAGTTGTCTGAAAGTGTATACCGTATGAATCAGTATTATCGTCAGATTCTTGTATTGACAGGTACAGAGCCGGATGAGTTCCGTGATTACCAGATTGAAAAGGTATATCCGGATATCATTAAGGCAATGGGCGATGAGTCCAAAATCTTATATCGCTTAGTTGATGAAGTTACTGCATATACCGGTGAACGTGGTGGTGAAATCGCCGTAGCACAGACACTGGCTGCACAGATGGAAGAGTTTGTTGACCGTCCGGATAAAATTCCTCAGACGTTGTCGAACTTCAAAGAGAATGTATCTTCTCTTGGTACATCAATTAACAACTTAAGTGCAACGGCGATGGATATTGACTATATTGTTCTTGCCGGCGACAAATCTTCAATTGAAGAAGTAAACGAAGGAAGTTTTGACCGAATTGTACATGAGTGTACATTGTTTATTAACTCCTTCCGTTCCGATTCCTCTGCACTTGGTAATGTGTATGATTCGGATGATCCGGATGTTATCGATGTATGGATTACTGCCGGACGTGACCAGAGTAATATTTTGAAGAACATGGTAGACCAGCAGTTTACTCCGACTTCAAAAGAAAAATATGGAAAAGAAATTAAAGTAAATGTTAAATTGATTGATGCTGCAGCGTCAGCAAATACAGTTACAAACTCTGCCGGTGCGGTAAATGCGATGCTTCCTGCCGTTATGTCAGGTAATGGTCCGGATGTAGCGCTTTGTATTTCGCAGACAGAGCCTGTCAACTACGCACTTCGTGGTGCGACTGTGGATTTGACCCAGTTCTCGGACTATAAAGATGTACTTTCTGAGTACCAGGCAAGTTCTTATGAGTCTTACTGGTTGAAAGATAAGTCCGGACATAAAGGTTTGTATGGTCTGCCGGAGACAGAAAACTACAACGTATTGTTCTATCGTACCGATATTATGGAAGAACTTGGTATTGATGCGACACAGATTAATACATGGGATGATGTAATCAAAGTACTTCCGAAACTGCAGAAGAACAGCATGTCGTTTGCAATTCCTTCGGTAGAGCGTAAGATTAACAACGCATCCAACCCTGACCTTGCAAACTACTATGCCCAGCTTGTTCAGCGCGGTGGTTCCTTGTACCGTGATGACGGTATTGAGACAACAATTGGTAGTACAGAAGGTATTCAGGCATTTGAATTCTATACCAAATTATTTACCAACTACAAACTGGTTAAACAGTACGATTTCGCAAACCGTTTCCGAAGCGGTGAGATGCCAATCGGTGTAGCAGATTACAGTACATTTAATACATTGTCTGTATTTGCTCCTGAGATTAAAGGTCTTTGGAACTTCGGTATGGTTCCTGGTGTGAAACAGGAAGATGGCTCAATCAACCGTTCCGTTCAGTCATGGGGTACTGCTTCTATGATGCTTAAAGGTGCGGAACAACGTGGCAAGAAAGAAATCGCATGGGATTTCTTGAAATGGTGGGCAAGTGCTGATACACAGGCTACCTACGCAAGAGAGCTTGAGGCTGTTATGGGTGCTGCGGCACGTTATGCAACAGCAAACAAAGAAACCTTTAAGACATTGTCTTGGAGTAGCAAAGAGTCCACTGTACTGGATGAACAGCACAAATGGGCATTTGGTATTCCGCAGGTTGCCGGCGGATATTACACAGAGCGTCATATCACGAACGCAATCCGTAAAGTCATGAATAACAACGAGGACCCTCGAGAGACGATTCTTGATTATGTTATTACGATAAATAAGGAGTTATCAAACAAACGTGAAGAGTTTGGGTTGAAGACTCTGGAACAAGAAGAAAAAGAAACAAAACAAAAATAAGAGAGGAGTGAAAAAATGAATTTTCTGGGAAAATACATGCAGATTAAAAAGCGCAATGCTAAAATCGCATGGAAGAAAGCTAAGATGTCAAAGACATGTTACCTTTTCCTTCTGCCGTATTTGATTGTGTTTACTGCATTCTACATTTTGCCCGTGCTGATGTCAGTATTTTACAGTTTCACGTACTATAACGTACTGGAACCGGCAAGATTCGTTGGTGTAGATAACTACATTAACCTGCTTCTTGCAGATGATGTATTCTTGATTGCGGTTAAAAATACATTCTTGCTGGCAGCAATTACCGGACCGCTTGGTTATATCATGGCATTTTTGTTCGCTTGGTTTATCAACGAGCTGCCACGTTATATCCGTGCTTTTGCCGTAGTTGTATTCTATGCACCGACAATTTCAGGTCAGGCATACTTGGTATGGTCTATCTTATTTAGTGGTGATGCATATGGATATGTAAATTCATTTTTGATTAAATTTGGTTTTATCAGTGAGCCGATTCTGTGGCTCACGGATACTGCCTACATGATGAATGTTATTATTATCGTCGTATTGTGGATGAGTCTTGGTCAGGGATTCCTTTCCTTCGTAGCCGGACTTCAAGGTATTGATAATTCGCAGTTTGAAGCGGGTTATGTGGACGGTGTTAAAAACCGCTGGCAGGAACTTTGGTACATCACACTGCCTGGTATGAAACCTATGCTTCTGTTTGGTGCCGTAATGGCAATCACACAGACATTCGGTGTCGCCGACCAGACGATGGCGCTTTGTGGTTTCCCTAGTACGGACTACGCGGCGCGTACCGTAGTTACCCATCTGATTGACTATGGTACTACACGATTTGAGATGGGTTATGCTTCCGCAATTGCAACAATTTTGTTCGCCGTGATGCTGTTGTTGAATAAGGCAATTCAGTCACTGCTTAGCAAAGTTGGAACTTGATAGGAGGTATAGCAAAGATGAAATTAATTAAATTAAAACGAAGAAAACCAAACCGCTCAGTCGGTGGTGATATCGGTATTTACATTTTGCTGATTTTGTTTGGTATCTTCTTTGTACTTCCGTTGGTATATTCCATCAGTAGTGCATTTAAACCGCTGGATGAGATTTATCTGTATCCACCGAGATTTTTCGTGAAGAACCCAACATTTAATAACTTCCAGGATTTGCTTGTTGTTATGTCAAGCTCCTATGTACCATTTACCCGTTATGTCTTTAACACGGTATTTATTACATTGCTTGGTACGGTAGGTCATTTGATTATTGGTTCAATGGCTGCTTATGTTTTGGCAAAGTATGAGTTCCCGGGAAGCAAAAAGATTTTCAAGATTATTCAGGCTGCAATCATGTTCAATGCTTATGTATTGCAGATTCCTACTTATATCATTATGAGTAAGCTTGGATGGATTGATACGTACTTAGCACTGATGGTGCCGGCGTTCGCACTGCCGATGGGATTGTTCCTTATGAAACAGTTTATGGAGCAGATTCCGGATGCATTGATTGAAGCGGCTAAGATTGATGGTGCGAAAGAGGGAAGAATCTTCCTTCAGATTGTCATGCCTAACGTAAAACCGGCATGGTTGACAGTAACAATTTTCTCTGTACAAAACCTTTGGAACATGAAAGGTCAGGTATATATCTACTCGGAAGAATATAAGATGCTGCCATATGCATTGCAGCAGATTATGGCCGGTGGTGTTGCCCGTGCCGGTGTAGGTTCCGCTGCGACAATGGTCGTTATGATGGTGCCGATTTTAATCTTTATTTTGGCAGAGAGTAACATTCTGGAAACAATGGCTAGTTCCGGAATTAAAGACTGATAAGGAGGAAAGAAAATGAGAAAAATGAAACGACTTACTTCGGTATTTGCGTTATTACTCGTTGCATCCCTCCTTGTAAGCAACGCGGAGGTCCTCGCGAACAGTTCTGATGGCAAACATTATACATATACTTATGATTGCTGGGATGTTGACCGTGAGTCTCCGGATGCTTATTCGGTTGAGCGAGTAATTTCCGGTTCTGATTTTAAAGATTGTGGCAACTTTTCTGAGCCACAAGGTCTTTTCTCGACTGGAAATAAGATGTATGTTGCAGATACAGGAAATAATCGTATTTGTGAATTTACATATGAAAACAATGAGTTTACTTATGTAAAAGAGGTAACCGGTTATAAAGATGCTGAGGGAAAAGATGTAAAATTGAATGGTCCTCAGGATGTATTTGTAACAGATGATGGACAAATGTACATTGCCGATACCGGTAATAACAAAATTGTTCACTTGGATGCAGACGGCAATATGGTAAAAGTAATTGGTCGTCCAAATGATAAAACCTATACGGATGCAAAATTTCTCCCACAAAAGTTAGTTGTGGATGGTGCAAAACGTATTTTTGCTCAGGTTCAGAACGTAAACAAAGGTTTCCTTGAGTTTGATGACGCCGGAGACTTTACGGGATTTGTCGGAGCCAGTGAAGTAACTTATGATTTCTTTACTTATTTGTGGAAAATGGTTGCTACAAAAGAGCAGCGTGCACAGATGGATTTGTTCGTTCCGACAGAGTATTCGAACCTTTGTCTGGATTCCGAAGACTTCATTTATGCAACAATCAGTACATTTGATGGAGCTGTAGAGTCGGCTGAACCGATTCGTAAATTGAATGCAAAGGGAACTGATATTTTGGTACGTAACGGTTACAATGATCCATATGGTGATTTGCGTTACACCGAAAAAGGCGAGATGAAAGGACCTTCCAAGTTTGTAGATATCTGCTGCTTGTCAAATGATGTTTATTATGCACTGGATAATACAAAAGGCCGTATCTTTGCTTATGATTTCCAGGGTAATATGCTGTATGCCTTTGGCGGACATGGTTATAAAGCCGGATTGTTTATGAATCCTTCGGCAATTGAAGATCTTGGAGATTCTCTCTTGGTTACAGATCAGAAGTTAGGAACGATTACCCAGTTTACTTTGACTGATTATGGTAAAATGATTAACGATGGCCTGGCTGAGTACAAGAAAGGTAATTATGATGAATCCGCTAATATCTGGCGTGAAGTCCTGAAGCATAATGGTAACTACGACCAGGCATATATTGGAATCGGCCGTGCACTTCTTCGTGAGAAGAATTATAAAGAGGCAATGAATTACTTTGAATTAAAACTTGATGCCAAGAATTATTCTAAAGCATTTAAGCTTTACCGAGAGGTTTGGTTTGAGGAGAACATTGGTACGATCTTGATTATTATTGCAATCCTCATTCTCCTTGGATTTGGTGTTGGATTTGTGAAGAAAGCCAGAAGGGAGGTTGAAAAAGGATGAAAATAAAAGAAAGACTGACCAATAAAGATGCATGGATTCGTTACCGCGATTCTCTGCGTTATGCCCTTCATTGTATCGTAAGACCTTTTGATGGTTTTTGGGATTTGACACATGAAAAGAGAGGGTCTATGGCGGCAGCCAATACAATTGTTATTCTGGTCCTTTTGACAAACCTGATTAAATTAGGTGCAACCAGTTTCGTGTTTAATCCGGTAAACTGGGATAATGTAAACCTGATTTTAGAGATTGCAACATTCCTTGTACCATTTATTGTGTATGTTGTTGCAAACTGGTGTCTTACCACCTTGTTTGATGGTAAAGGTACATTAAAAGATATATGGATGGGTACCGCTTATGCAATGACACCATATGTAATTATTCAGTTGATACTGATTCCTATGAGTAACGTTGTTACTGAAGAAGAGGGTGCATTTTACACTGTGTTCAGCAACTTCTCCATGATTTGGTGTGGATTGCTGATTATCGCATCTGTAATGATGATTCATGACTTCATGCTGGGTAAAGCATTTTTATCTTTGATTTTCTCAGCGGTAGGTATGTTGATTATTGTATTTTTGCTTGTACTGTTCTTCAGTTTGATTAGTGATGGTTTCTCCTATTTCTATTCGATTTACAAAGAAACCATTTTCCGAATGTATTGATGAAAGGAGGAAATGACAGAATGAAAAACAAGTTGTATTTGCTCCTGATTACAGTTATGGCATGTTTCGCTCTTAGTGCCTGCGGTGATTCCGATGAGGGGACTAAGGAGATGAAAACTTATGAATATGATAACAGCGGAGATGTAGTAATTGAAAATGATTCATTGAAACTCTCAGTGAGTGGTTCTTCCACACAGCTTGAGGTTACAGACAAGGCAACCGGAAAGGTATATCGCTCCAATCCGACTGCTGAGGATGTAGAGAAGTATGCAAATGCCGATGGACATTACAAAGATGTGTTAAGCTCAACTTTGAACCTTACTTACTCCAACAGTACTGACACGAAGAAAGAGATTGATAACTACTCTCAGTGTATTCGGGACAATAAGTTTTATAAAATCGAGAAAGTAAACGATAACGAAATTAAAGTAAGTTATTCCGTAGGTGATTTTGAAAAAACCTACACTTGTCCGGTCGCAATCAAAGAGTCCAGAATGAAGAAGTATCTGGATAAGATGTCGAGATCGGCACAGAAGTCAGCACTCAGAAGTTATGTTTATTTTAACTATGAGGAACTTAGTAAGTCGGATGATTCTACCGACAAGCAGCTGTTGACAAAAGGTGAAAAAATTTTCCCTGACTTGAAGGATGAGCCAATTTATTATTTGGATGAGTCGGTTACCGATTCCCGTCTTCAGCAGTTGGAAGACAAATTCGTAGAAGCAGGATATACTTTGGAGGACCGTACAAAAGATATGGGCAATTACAAAGTATCCCGTAACGAAGGGAAACCAATTTTCGATATTAGTGTTCACTATGTATTGGAAGATAACCAGCTGGTTGTAAAAGTACCGATGAAGGAAATCTCCTATAACGAAGATTATCCGATTGTTAAACTTCAGGTTCTTCCATATATGGGAGCATCAAATGTTGATGAAAAAGGTTACATGATTGTTCCGGAAGGAACCGGTGGAAAAATTAACTTCAACAATGGTAAGACCGGACAGCAGAGATATCAGAGTGATGTTTACGGCTGGGATTATGGTCAGGCACGAACAACGATTGTCGATGAGACAAAATCCAATTTCCCACTGCTTGCCATTGCAAATGAGACTACCCAGAGTTCATTCCTTTGTGTTGCTGAAGAGGGAAGTTCTTACGCAACCGTTCAGGCGGATATTTCCGGAAAGAACAATGGATATAACTATAGTACATTCATTTACAGTCTGATTCACGGCGAAAACATGGATGTATCCACAAAATCGGATACAACCGTTCGTGTTTATGAAGACGGGCTGCCAAATGAAACACTTTCCCAGAGATACATTTTCTCTGATAAAACCGATTATTCGGATTTGGCAAAAGAGTACCGCGGATATCTTCAGAAGAAATATCCAAGTCTTGGTAAAGTTGACAGTGATAAACAGGCATTGGCTGTTGAGATGATTGGTGCCGTAGATGATACCGAGCATATCCTTGGTTATCCGGTTGTTCGCTCTCAGTCATTGACTTCTTACACACAGGCCAAATCGATTTTGGAAGATTTGCAGAAAGCCGGCATTGGCAATATTAATGCGAAGTATACCGGATGGTTTAATACCGGTGTGAAACAGACATCTGCTGCTAAAGTAAAAACAGTAGGACGTTTGGGAAGTTCTTCAGATTTGGAAGATTTGACTGCTTATGCAAATAAGACAAATGGTATGCAGCTTTATCTGAATGGTACATTTAACTATGTATACAAAGACAAATGGTTTGACGGATTCAGTTCCACAAGAAATGCAGCGAAGTTTGTCAGCCGTGAAGAGTGTGAGCTTTATAACTGGGATCCAATTACTTACCAGGCAAATGATGATTACACCGATTATCATAATTACGATAGTTATTACTTGGTAAAACCGTCGTATGCAATGGATTCGGTTGACACTTATGTAGAAAAAGTAAATGGTTACGGCAGCAAGAATATCGGTATGGAAGATATCGGTAATACACTTGCCGGTGACTACAATCCAAAAGACAGAGTATCGCGTGAAGCAGCTTTGAATCTTCAGGTTAAGAAATTACAGTCACTGAAACAGGGCGGAAACAAGGTTATGATTACAAGTGGTAACCAGTATGCAGTACCTTACGCAGACTTCGTTACAGACATGAACTTAGATGCCCGTGCCGTAAACATCATTGATGAGCAGGTTCCATTCTATACCATGGCATTGCATGGTTTAATAAATTACTCCGGCGGTGCAATTAACTTGGCAGATGATGAGAAGGAGAATATCCTGAAGTCCGCTGAGTCCGGTGCCGGATTATACTTCACTTACATTGCTGAAAAGACAAGTGTTTTACAGGATGGTAAGTACACAAGATACTATGCTTGTAACTACGATGACTGGAAGAAAGATACTTTGAGTCTGTATAACAAGTTTAATGAAACATTCGAAGGAACATACGATAAAGCAATTGATAAGCATGAAAAAATTGCAGAGGGCGTATATAAGACAACCTTCGAAGGCGGAAAAGCAGTTGTTGTAAACTACAACTATAGCAACTATCAATATAATGGCCAGGAAATCGCGGCCAGAGATTTCGCAGCTGTGAAGGGAGGTGAAGAATAAATGGCTCGCAAGAATAAAAAGAAAAAGACATTAGCATTTAAAAATGCGGTTGCAGGCTATTTATTTATTGCACCATTCATCATCGGTTTTATCCTGTTCTTGGTTGTGCCGTTAGTACAGTCGTTAAGAATGAGTTTCAGTACGGTAGAACTTGAAGGTGGATTGTCCATGACATGGGCGGGACTTGAAAATTATCGTCAGGCATTTTTGGTAGATGAGAAGTTTGTACCAAACCTCATTTCTGAGTTGGTAAAAATGCTGACAAACGTTCCGGCAACATTGATTTTCAGTTTCTTTATTGCGTTACTTTTGAATCAGTCTTTCAAAGGAAGAGGTGCGGTTCGTGCGATATTCTTCCTGCCGGTTATTCTTTCATCCGGTGTTATTGTTGGTTTGGAAAGTGGAAATACACTTTTGGCTGACATGAAAGATGCGATTGAAGCAACAAACAATAATACAAGTATTACAGGTGTACTTGAGAGTATCCTGATTACATCAGACTCAAGTCCGATGTCACAGATGTTTAGTTATGTATTTGATATTATTAATAGTGTATATGATATTGCGATTGCATCTGGTATCCAGATTATCATTTTCCTTTCTGCATTGCAGACGATTTCGCCAAGTATGTTCGAGGCGGCAAAAATCGAGGGATGTACAGCCTGGGAAAGTTTCTGGAAGATTACACTTCCAATGGTAAGTTCCATGATTTTGGTAAATATCGTATATACGGTAATTGACTTCTTCTTGAAGACAGACAACACAGTTATGGAGCGTATCGATGCAATCGGTATCGGTGGACGAATGGACTATGGTCAGGCGTCGGCGATGGCGTGGGTATATTTCCTTTGTGTAATTGTTGCGTTGGGTATTGTTTCGTTGATTATTTCTAGGAGGGTATATTATTATGAGTAAAATGAGTAAGTTTCAAGCCTTCAGGGAACGTAATAGAAAATCCAACGGCTATCTGTTGCGCAAGGTATCCTTTAATGTAGCTTACAAAATCGTGCGTTTTGTATTGTTGTTTGGATTGTGTTTCTTGATTTTGCAGCCACTCTTAAATAAGATTTCCATTAGTTTCATGGAAGAGCGTGATTTGTACGATTCGACAATCAACGTAATTCCACGTCACTTCACATTGGATAACTTTAAGATTGCCGCCGATTTGATGGATTATTGGGCTGCTTTAGGTAACACATTATGGATTTCTTTATTGGTAAGTGTTTTGCAGATTATATCCTGTACATTAGTTGGATATGGTTTTGCGAGATACAAATTCCCATTGAAGAACCTTTGGTTTGCAATGGTGGTACTTGTTATCGTTATTCCACCTTCAACCATTCAGTCTTCCCTGTATTTGAATTTCCGTTATTTTGATATTCTCGGAATATTCAGCCTGATAACGGGGCAGCCACTGAACTTATTGGATTCCTTTGCACCATACGCATTTATGTGTCTTGGATGTATGGGATTGAAAAATGGTTTGTACATTTACATGCTTCGTCAGTTCTTCCGTGGTATTCCGAAGGAATTGGAAGAAGCTGCTTATGTAGATGGATGTGGTAAGGTTAAAACATTCGTGCGTATTATGCTGCCGGATGCAAAACCAATGATTACATCATGTTTCCTGTTCTCCTTTGTATGGCAGTGGACGGATAGTTTTTATTCAGGAATGTTTCTTCCAAACTATTCGATTCTGGCAAACAAAGTGGCTCGTTTGTCTGAGGTGCTGAACTCTTATGTGAAAGCAACCACAGGTCTTGATAAAGCGTCGACCGCTTATGCATCCGCCATGATTGGTACAGGTACATTGTTGGTAATTATTCCTTTGATTATTGTATATTTATTTGCACAGAAAGGCTTCGTAGAAAGTTTGAGTCAGTCTGGTATCAAGATGTAACAAAGATAATTTGCCCTATTTGGCATCTGCCTGTTCTGGCAGGTGCCGTCGGGCAGTAATGACTTAGGTTATCACCGGGATTTTCCGGTATAACAATATATTAAATAAGGAGGCAAAACAAAATGAAAGCAAGCATGCAGAAGCTGATTGCGATGGGTCTTTGTGTTGTTCTTGCAGTAGGTTCTCTTACTGGATGTGGCGGCTCCTCCAATGATGCAGGCAGTGCATCAGGCGATGGCGCAAAAACATCATCTTCTTCAAACAAGAAAACATTTAGTGACCTTGGTGGCATGGATATCACGGTAGGTGACTGGTATACTTCCAAAGATACCCTTGCAGACAGAACCGACGAGTTTGGTAAAAAGCAGAATGAGTACTGGAAGAGTATTCAGGAGAAGTACAATTTCAAAATTACTCGTGATTCTGTTTATTCCTATACAGATGCAAAATCAGATTATGTAAATGACGTTATGGCAAGTAGTCCAAAATACGAAATTTACTATCTGTATCAGGAATTTGTTTCTGAGCCTTTGATGAAAGGCTTGATGTATGATTTGTCAACTCTTCCGGAGTTCAATTTCGATGAAGAAAAATGGAATCCAACAGTTAAAGAGTTGATGAGCATTGGTGATGGTATCTGGGGTATGAGCCCAGACAGTGAGCCACGTGGTGGTATTTTCTACAATAAACGTCTCTTCAAGGAAGCTGGTATTCCGGAAGATGAGCCATATGATTTGCAGAAAAACAATCAGTGGACATGGGACAAGTTCGAAGAGTATTGTAAGAAACTTACAAAGGATACCGATGGTGATGGTAAAACAGACCAGTATGCTATGGCAAGTTTCTCAAAATACTATCTGCCAATGTGTGCAGCTAACAACAATGCAACATTTGTATCTCGTGACAAAGACGGTAAATATGTTGATGCAATTACATCCAAAGAGTTCAAAGATGCTATGAACTGGGGTGTTGACTTGATTAAGAAAGGTTATATTAAGCCAAAACCATCAGAAAACGTAGCATGGGATTGGTATAAAGCTGCATTCCGTGATGGCGAAGCTGCTATGCAGACTGCTGAGGTTTATGAGATTAGTGCGTTTGCTGATATGGAAGATGACTGGGGATTCGTAATGTTCCCATACAACCAGGATCAGAAGGGTGCTACAAATAAGACAGTACCAAACGACAACATCGTTGTTATGCCAAGCTGCTTCGATCAGGAAAAAGCTGAGAAGATTGCATTTGCTTACGATTTGTACACAGAGCCTGTTGAAGGATATACTCCTCATGATCAGATTCTTGAGCAGTATTACCCACAGTTCAGAGATGACCGTGCAGTAGATGAAACAATCGCTATGATGTTGGAAGAGAAGCATAAATCTACTTCTTATCTGCCAATGATTAGTGAAATCGACTATGGTGATTTCTGTTATCCTGTATATGCAAATGCAACAACACCTGCTAAGAAGATTGAAGAGCTTTCAACCAAATGGGATACGAAGATTAGCAAAGTTAATGCTGAGTATGAGAAGTTTGCAAAAGAGCATACAAAATAATAACAAAAAGAAACAGGTAATTTAGTTTCATGGGGCTGTTCAGAATAAGCGAAAGCTTTGTTTTGTACAGCCCTTTCTTAAAATCTGAAGATTGAAAATTAGGGATTGAAAAACCATTTATATATAGATTATAATAATAAAGTCATAAGGCTATGCTATAACTTGAATTGTTGTAGCATTTATGGTAACTTATTAAAGACAATTGATTTAAAACTTGATGAATAAGAGGAGAAACAGATGGATTATAGCAGATGCTGGCTGGATTATCAGCCCGTAGATACAATTGAAAAAGAATGGCTGGCATATTTTCAATCCTGTGAGGGAGAAATCGTAGAAAGTGCTATTAGTGAATACAAACTTGCTATGGAAAATATGGCAGGAAAAGTTCCTCAGTTAGTAAAAAAAGAAGAGGCAGGCGTGGTATTTTCCGTGGATTCTTCTATAAAAGAGGGAAAAGACGGATATATTATCACAAAAGAGGAGAGCCGGTATCAGATTACCGGGAAGTCAGAGAGCGGACTGTTATATGGTGTGTTCCATTTTCTTCGTTTAATTCGGACCAAACAGATGAATTGTTTTCCGGTTCAGAATACACCGGAAATGCCGCTTCGCATGATGAATCACTGGGATAACATGGATGGCAGCATCGAGAGAGGTTATTCGGGGGAATCTTTTTTCTACAAGGATTACGAAATTTTATGGAATGACCGCATTGTACAGTATGTTAGAATGATGGCATCTGTTGGTATTAATGCGATTGTAATCAATAATGTTAATGTTCATGAGAATGAGACTTATTTGATCACGGACCGTTATTTGCAGCAAGTAAAACAATATGCCGACTTGTTTGCAAAATATGGAATTAAATTGTATACAAGTGTAAATTTTGCCGCACCGATGGAATTAGATAATTTTACAGACTGTGACCCACTAAATCCTTTAGTGGCAGACTGGTGGAAAAAAACGGTGTCACATGTGTATGAGGTGATTCCAAACTTTGGCGGATTTTTGGTAAAGGCAGATTCTGAGGGAAGACCGGGACCATTTACGTATGGAAGAACACATGCAGATGGAGCTAATATGTTAGGTAAGGCACTTGCTCCGTATGGCGGAATTTTAGTATGGCGCTGCTTCGTATATAATTGCGGGCAGGACTGGCGTGATAAAAAGACAGATCGTGCCAGAGCGGCATATGACAACTTTATAGAATTAGATGGAAACTTTGATGACAATGTTATTTTACAGATAAAAAACGGACCGATGGATTTCCAGGTGCGTGAGCCGGTTTCACCGTTGTTTGGCGGCTTGAAAAAGACCAACATGATTTTGGAAGTGGAGATTGCACAGGAATACACCGGACAGCAGATTGATTTGTGTTATCTGCTCCCGATGTGGCGTGAAATTCTTGACTTTGATACGTATGCTGCTGGCGAAGGTTCAACCGTGCAGAAAATTGTAGATGGCTCTGTTTATGGACAGCATTTGTGTGGTATGGCAGCTGTTATTAATACCGGTAATGACTATAATTGGACCGGAAATGATTTAGCGGCAGCAAACACTTACGGCTATGGAAGATTGGCGATGAATCCGTCCGAAGATTCGGCGGTTATTGCAAAAGAATGGGCAGAACTTACCCTTCCTAAATCGCTTTCCGACGGCGTCGTTTCGATGCTTATGAAGTCCTGGTCCACATATGAAAAGTATACGTCTCCGCTAGGTATTGGCTGGATGGTGACACCGCATTATCATTACGGACCGGATATTGACGGATATGAGTATGACCGCTGGGGAACTTATCACAGAGCGGATAGAAATGGTCTGGGTGTTGACCGTACACCAAATGGTACCGGCTATACAACTCAGTATAATGAGCCATGGTGCACAAAGTATGCAGATAAAAAACAGTGTCCACAGGAGCTTTTGTTATTTTTCCATTATGTCCGCTATGATGAAGTGTTAGCTTCAGGAAAAACACTGATTCAGCATATATATGACACGCATTTTGAGGGTGTTAATGAAGTGGAAGAAATGATTGCTGGTTGGAAGGCATGGAAAGAGGAGATGGCAGAGGATGTCTACGAGAGAGTCCTTTCCCGCATGGAGAGACAGCTTTCTAATGCAATCGAATGGAGAGACCGCGTAAATACATATTTTTACCGGAAGAGTGGAGTGAAAGATGCACTTTCCCGAAAAATATATGAATAGGATGATTTAGACAAGGTCATTCGTAACATAATAAGAAAATATAATAATAAGAAAAGAGGTTATTGATTATGGACATGACATTAAGATGGTATGGAGAAGGAAACGACAGTGTGACACTGGATCAGATTCGCCAGATTCCCGGCGTGACCGGTGTAATTACAGCACTTCATGATATTCCTGCAGGAGAAGCATGGACGTATGAAGACGTCATGAAAAGAAAGCAGGAAGTAGAAGCAAAAGGTTTGAGGTTAGTTGGTGTGGAAAGTATCAACGTACACGAGGATATTAAAATTGGTCTTCCAACAAGAGATGAATTGATTGAAAACTACTGCAAATCGTTAGAGGCTATTGGAAAAGCAGATATTCATCTTGTATGTTATAACTTTATGCCGGTCTTTGACTGGACACGTACGGATTTGGCTATGCCTTTGGAGGATGGTTCTACAGCACTTGCTTATGATTCATCTATTATTGACGGTATTGATGCCAGCGAGATGTTTGACCGTATTGAAAAGGCAAGTGGCGGCTTTGTAATGCCTGGCTGGGAGCCGAACCGCCGTGATGAGATTATGGATTTGTTTGAGAAATACAAAGACGTTGATGCAGACAAACTGCGTGAAAATTATAAATATTTCTTGGATGGTATTATTCCTACCTGTGAAAAATACAAAATTAAAATGGCAGTTCACCCGGACGATCCGGCTTGGGATGTATTCGGACTTCCACGTATTGTAACATGCGAAGAGGATCTTTTAAAAATTGCCGATATGAATCCAAGTATTTACAATGGATTTACACTTTGTACCGGTTCTCTTGGAAGTAATTTGAACAATGATCTGCCAAAGATTATCCGCAATCCGAAAATTGCAGAGAGAATTCACTTTGCTCACCTGAGAAATATTAAGTATGAGAACAAAGATTTGTTCCATGAAGTATCTCATTTGTCAAGCGATGGAAATCTTGATATGTATGAAATTGTAAAAGCATTGATTGATACCGGATTTGACGGATGTATTCGTCCGGATCATGGACGTATGATTTGGGACGAGCAGGCAAGACCGGGATACGGTTTGTATGACCGTGCTCTTGGTGTCGCTTATCTGAATGGTTTGTGGGAAGCAATTCATAAAAATAAATAAGAGGTGACTAGGCATGAAATTATTAGATTTACAAAATGGCGAGACAAACGTCTGGGAGGAGAAAGGATATCTTCTTCCCAAGTATGACAGAGAAGAGTTAAAGAAAAAAACAAAGGAAAACCCGACATGGGTTCACTTTGGTGCCGGTAATATTTTTCGTGCATTTCCGGCTGCAAAATTACAGGATTTGCTGAATTTAGGAGAATATGACCGCGGTGTTGTTGTGGCAGAGAGTTTTGATCATGAGATTATTACAAAGGCATACAAGCCGTATGATGGTTTGAGTTTGTCGGTTGTGTTAAAAGCTGAGGGAACCATTGAGAAACACGTGGTTGGAAGCGTAACGGAATCGTTAGTTGCTGACCCGGTGGCACCAAAAGATTTTGCACGTCTTACTGAGATTTTTGAAAATCCTTCCCTTCAGATGGTGACATTTACCATTACGGAAAAAGGATATTCATTAGTCAATGGTAAAGGAGAAAAACTGCCGGGTGTAGAAGATGGATTCTTAGCAGGTCCGGGAAATCAGAGTCATCTGATGGGACGTATTGCCTCTCTGTGCTACGCACGTTTTGTTAAAAATGGTACACCGCTTGCCCTTGTCAGCACCGATAACTGTTCTCACAATGGGGACAAGTTAAAGGCCGGCGTTATGGCATATGTAGATGCTTGGAAACAGGCCGGAAAAGTGAATGATGATTTTGTTTCTTATATGGAAGAAAAGGTATCCTTCCCATGGTCAATGATTGATAAAATCACGCCAAGACCGGACGGAAAAGTAAAAGAAATGCTTGAAAAAGATGGTTTTGAGGATACCGACTTGATTATTACAAGCCGCAATACGTATACAGCTCCGTTCGTAAATTCAGAGGAAACCGGTTATCTTGTTATTGAAGATAACTTCCCGAATGGACGTCCACCATTAGAAAAAGCTGGCATTGTATTTACAGACCGTGAAACGGTGGATAAAGTAGAAAAAATGAAAGTTTGTACCTGCTTGAATCCGTTGCATACAGCACTTGCTATTTATGGATGTATGTTAGGCCATACTTCCATTCATGATGAGATGGAAGACAAAGAACTTTCTCGGTTGATTCAGAAGATGTGTTATGAGGAAGCAATGCCGGTTGTTGTAAATCCAGGTGTTATTGATCCGAAAGAATTTGCAAACGCAGTATTGACAAAGCGTCTGCCAAATCCATTTATGCCGGATACGCCACAGAGAATTGCCTGTGATACGTCACAAAAACTCCCAATCCGCTTTGGCGAGACAATTAAGTTCTATGAGAACAGAGAAGACTTAGATACAAAGAGCCTTACGTTAATTCCACTTGTATTAGCAGGCTGGTGCCGCTATCTGATGGGAATTGATGACGAAGGAAACGCTTTTGAACAGAGTCCTGACCCACGTTTGGATGAAGTGAAAGCTCATGTCGCTGGAATTTCCTTTGGTGACACGGATGTACATGATAAATTGCAGCCGATTTTGAGCGATGCATCGATTTTTGCCGTAGACCTCTATTCGGTTTCTCTTGGTGAGAAAGTGGAGAAGATGTTTGTGGAATTGATTGCCGGAAAAGGTGCAATCCGCGGCACATTAAAGAAGTATGTAGACTAAAATAACGTATCGCTTTAAGATATGAAAAAGAAGTTCAATTTGTGAGAGATTTTAACATGGGGTGTTATCACATCTTAAATCAAATTGAACTTCTTTATTTTATGCCTCTAAGTGATTTTTCATAATTTTCAGGGCGTTTTTTTCCAGTCGTGAGACCTGTGCCTGAGAAATATGGATTTCGTTTGCCACTTCCATTTGTGTTTTACCTTCCAGATAGCGGAGTTTTATAATGTGGTTTTCCCGTTCCGGCAGATGGCTCAACGCGTCTTTTAAGGAGAGATGTTCGACCCAGTTGGATTCCTTGTTTTTTTTGTCACTGATTTGATCCATGACATACAACGTATCCCCGCCTTCAGAGTAAACCGGTTCATACAGGGAGACCGGACTTTGGATGGCATCCAGTGCAAAAACAATGTCTTTTGGTGGAACATCAATCATTTTTGAAATTTCTTCTAAGGTTGGTTCTGTTTCTTGTTTTTTCATCAGTGCTTCTTTTGCATAAATAGCTTTGTAGGCAGTGTCGCGGAGAGAGCGGCTCACACGAATCGCATTGTTGTCGCGAAGATAGCGCCGTACCTCGCCAATAATCATCGGTACTGCATAGGTTGAAAATTTTACATTCTGTGTAACGTCAAAATTATCAATTGCCTTCATTAAACCAATGCATCCAATTTGAAATAAATCGTCTACATTTTCGGTACTGTTATTAAACCTTTGGATGATGCTTAACACGAGACGGAGATTGCCGTGGATGTAAGTTTCACGTGCCTTTTTATCACCCTTTTTTATTTTATCGAACAGTGTCTTTTTTTCTTCATTTGACAGAAGTGGGAGTTTGCTTGTATTAATGCCGCAGATTTCAACCTTGTAGTGTGCCATGGTATGTCCTCCATTTTGTCCATTGATTTCCTTTCTTTTATCATGAACAGATGAAGCACAAATTATGCGTTTGTTACATATAATATTTTAGAAAGAGAAGGAGATTTTTATGCGGATTTGTGATTTGAGGGAGAAGGAAGTTATTAATATTTGTGATGGCGAGAGACTTGGTTTTGTAGAAGACGTCGAGTTTGATTTGTGCACCGGAAAAATTACACATATTATTATTCCGGGCCCATGCAAATTTTTTGGTGTGCTGGGTAGAGAAGAAGAATACGTCATTGAAATATGTCATATCTGTAAAATCGGAACAGATTTGATTCTTGTGGAGGTAAATAAGGAGCGCGTTACAAACAAATGTGGAAACTAGTCTTTACTTCATGTGAAAAATTCGATATACTTACAGTAGTGAAAAGAAGGAGAGAAGACTATGAAATGTCCATTTTGTGCAGAAGAAAATACGAAGGTAATTGATTCAAGACCGGCCGATGACAATAATTCGATTCGTCGCCGTCGCCAGTGTGAAAAATGTGGGAAGCGTTTTACAACTTATGAGAAGTTGGAGACGATTCCTCTTGTTATCATAAAGAAAGACCGGATGAGAGAGCCGTATGACCGTTCAAAAATTGAACGCGGTGTATTCCGCTCATGTATAAAGCGTCCAATTTCGGTTGACCAGATTAATGAATTGGTAGATTCTGTGGAAAGTGCAGTTTTTAATCTCGGAGAAAAGGAAGTTGAGAGCAAAAAAATCGGAGAAATTCTGATGGACAAGCTTCAGCAGTTAGACCCGGTTGCCTATGTTCGTTTTGCCTCAGTATATCGCGAGTTTAAGGATGTAAATACCTTTATGGATGAAATTAAAAAATTGTTGGAAAAGCAGCAAAAGAATTAAAAAAGACTTGCGTCCTTCTGACCTGTGTGTTATAATGTGCTTGGTTCGTTCCTCAGGTTAGGAGGAATTTATGTTTAGTCAATCGTTTGGCGCGGATGTCTATGGTACAAAAGCCAGAGTAATCCGCATTGAGGCAGATGTCAGTGATGGTCTGCCCGTTTTTGATATGGTGGGATTTTTAGCCTCTGCCGTGAAGGAGGCGAGAGAGCGCGTGCGGATTGCTGTGCGCCAGATGGGGATTCGTTTTCCCGCAAAACGCATTACGGTGAATCTGTCGCCTGCGAATGTAAGAAAGGAAGGCACAACATTTGACCTTCCCATTGCAATTTGTCTGTTGACCGCATTCGGTCATTTATCCAAAGAATGTATCAAAGATACGATGTTTATCGGGGAACTTGGTTTAGATGGTTCCGTACAGAGTGTAAATGGTGTATTAGCTATGGTTTTAGAAGGAAAGAAGCAGGGACTTCGACAGTTTCTTGTGCCAAAAGGAAATGTAAAAGAAGCTGCCGTATTAGAAGGAATTTCTCTTTATGGGGTGGAAAGCCTTTCAGAAACGCTGCGTTTTTTACGAGGAGAAATTTCCCTGAAGAAAGTGTATATTCCTTTTGAAAAGTGGGATGAGTCACAGGAAGAAGGACTTGATTTTTCTGATATTAAAGGACAGGAAATGATGAAGCGTGCGGCAGAAATTGCGGTGAGTGGAAGACATAATCTTTTGATGATTGGACCACCGGGAAGTGGGAAGACGATGCTTGCGAAAAGACTTCCAACGATTCTGCCACCGATGACGTTAGAAGAAAGTGTGGAAGTGACGAGATTGTACAGTGTGTGCGGACTTTTAGGAGAACATGCGTCTGTACTGAAAAAGCGGCCGTTTCGTGCTCCCCACCATACAACGACGGCAGCGGCACTTACCGGAGGCGGCAGAATTCCAATGCCGGGAGAGATTACATTGGCTTCAAAAGGAATTCTGTTTTTAGATGAACTTCCGGAATTTTCAAGGAGTGCGCTAGAGGTGCTCAGACAGCCTTTAGAAGAACAGAAAGTAACAATTGCACGTGTTGGGAGCAGTTATGAGTATCCATCGGACTGCTCGTTTGTGGCGGCGATGAACCCATGCCGGTGCGGTTATTATCCAAACCGAGATAAATGTCGATGCACGACAGCAGATATCAAGCGCTATTTAGCAAAAATCAGTGAGCCGTTGTTAGACCGGATGGATTTATGTGTAGAAACAGGACTGCCGGAATTTTCCCTGTATGAGAAAAAAGGAGAGACAAGTAAGCAGATAAGAGAGAGGGTGAAGAGGACTCACAGGATACAAAAGAAACGCTATCGAAAAGAAAACTTTTCCTATAATAGTGAGTTGACACCACAGGCAATGAAAAAATACTGTATCATGGGTACAGCGGAGAAAGAATTGTTAGAATTCTTATTTCACGAGGAACAGATGAGCGTGAGGCGGCTTTGCCGGATTGTACGTGTGTCGAGGACAATTGCGGATTTAGAGGAAAGTGATACGATTTTAGAAAGCCATATAACCGAGGCAGTTCGTTTTCGCAGTGTGGACCGCAAATACTGGGGGGTGGAGACGATATGACAAAGGAAGAAGAAATATATCTGTTTTGGCTGACTTCCCTTTCCGGACTTGGTTTGCCTTTTGTACAGAGGTTCTTTGAGCGGTATAAAAGCATAGATAAGGCGCGTTCTCTTTCTGAAACGGATATTAAAAAAGCAGAGTGGATGAAACCACGTGAAAAGAATTACTTTGCCAAAGCATATAAGCAGGAAGGCTGGCAGCATGAGTGGGAGCTGTTGGCGAAGAATCATATATCATTTTATTCCTATTTTCATGAATCTTATCCGGAGCGGCTAAAGCACATTGATTCCCCGCCAAAGAGGCTTTTTGTAAAAGGGAAACTGCCGGATGCATCAAAACTTTCTATAGCGGTTGTCGGGGCGAGAAATTGTACGCCGTACGGACGGGATATGGCACGGATGTTTAGTTATCGTCTGGCTGCGGCAGGCGTTTTTGTGATTAGCGGGATGGCTCTTGGAATTGATGGATGGGGGCACCAGGGGGCATTGGAAGCCGGGGGTGAAACTTATGCTGTTTTAGGTTCCGGTGTGATGCGGTGTTATCCTTCGTGTCATCAGAATTTGTATGAAAGTATTGTAAGGCATGGAGGAGTGATTTCAGAATTTCCGGTGTATGCTCGTGCCAAGCCTGTCTTTTTTCCTATGAGAAATCGTATTATCAGCGGTCTGTCGGATGGAATTCTAGTTGTGGAAGCCAGAGAAAAGAGCGGATCTTTGATTACAGCAGATGCGGCACTTGAGCAGGGAAAAGATGTATTTGTTATCCCCGGACGGATTGGAGATGAATTAAGTGTCGGTTGTAACCGGCTGATTCGTATGGGAGCAGTGCCGGTTTTGACACCGGATGATATACTGGATTATTATGGAGTTAAGACGTCTGACGGCTCGCAAAATGTGAATGAGACAGAGCAGAAAATCCTTGCTTTTCTCGGTGGAAAAACGATGCATATGGATGAGATTTCAGCAGGGTTATCTCTGCCAATGACACAGTTATTAAAGTGCATGATTGTACTTCAGAAAAAAGGATATGTCATCGAGGTCGGCAGAAATTTTTTTATGAAAAAAATATAAATATTGCTTGAAAGCCCGATTAAAATGGTGTATGCTAGAGTTTGTGAAAATTTTTGGAAGAATATGATTCATTAAATAGAGAGCATTTATCATTAGCAATGGAGGGTAATATGGCAAAGAATCTTATTATTGTAGAGTCTCCGGCAAAGTCGAAGACGATTAAAAAGTTTTTAGGGAAAAATTACGAAGTCGTAGCATCCAACGGTCATGTCAGAGATATGCCAAAGAGCCAGATGGGTGTTGATTTCGAAAATGATTTTGAGCCGAAATATATTACAATCAGAGGAAAAGGTGAGCTATTGGCTTCTCTGCGAAAAGAAGTCAAGAAGGCAGATAAAATTTATCTCGCAACTGACCCCGACCGTGAGGGAGAGGCAATTTCCTGGCATTTATGTCATGCTTTGAAGTTAGACCCGAAAAAAACAAGCCGGATTACCTTTAATGAAATTACAAAAAATGCGGTTCGCCAGTCGTTAAAGCAGTCGCGGGAAATTGATATGGATTTAGTGGATGCCCAGCAGGCAAGACGTGTTTTGGACCGTTTGGTTGGTTATTCGATCAGCCCGTTATTGTGGCAGAAAGTAAAAAGAGGTTTGAGTGCCGGCCGTGTGCAGTCGGTAACACTGCGTCTGATTGCTGACAGGGAAAGTGAAATTGATGCCTTTATTCCGAAAGAATACTGGTCGATGGAAGCAAAATTGTCAGTGCCGGGTGTAAAAAAGCCATTGGTGGCTAAATATTATGGTAATCCGGGCAAATGTGAAATTGCTTCCGGTGAAGAGGCAGAAAAAATCCGCAAAGAAATTGAAAAAGAAGATTTTAAAGTAAGCAGTATTAAGAAGGGTGAGCGCACCAAGAAGCCACCTCTTCCTTTTACAACGTCTACGTTGCAGCAGGAGTGTGCAAAACACTTGAATTTTCCAACGAGAAAGACAATGCAGATTGCCCAGCAGTTATATGAAGGTGTGCAGGTAAAGGGACATGGAACGATTGGTCTGATTACGTATCTGCGTACGGATTCGGTCCGTATCTCGGAAGAAGCGGATTTAGCTTGTAAAGATTATATTCGTGAAACATATGGAGAAGAAAATATTATTGAAAAGGCAGCAGTGTCAAAAACAAAGGGCAAGATTCAGGATGCGCACGAAGCAATCCGTCCGACATATGTGGATTTGACACCGGTTCAGGTAAAGGAATCTTTAACGAGAGACCAGTTCCGTTTGTATCAGCTGATTTGGAAGCGCTTTGTGGCAAGCCGTATGCACTCAGCAAAATACGATACGATTTCAGTTCGTATTATGGCAGGAAAACATCAATTTGCAAGTTCCGGTTCCAAACTTGTGTTTCCGGGTTTTTTGTCGGTGTACCAGCAGGATGATGATAAAGAAGAGCCAAATGCTGTGCTTGCTAAAGTAACAAAGGATTCTGTGCTGTCTTTAAGTGAATTACTGCCGGAACAGCATTTTACGCAGCCGCCGGCGCATTTTACCGAGGCTTCTTTAGTAAAAACTCTTGAAGAGTTAGGAATTGGACGCCCAAGTACCTATGCGCCAACAATTTCAACATTGATTTCACGCCGCTATGTGGCAAAGGAACAGAAGAATTTGTATTTGTCAGATTTGGGAGATATTGTAAATCAGATTATGGTGAGTGCATTTCCTAGTATTGTGGATGTAAACTTTACAGCAACGATGGAAGCTTTGCTAGATGGTGTTGCCGAGGGTAATGTGGAATGGAAGACCATTGTGAGAAACTTCTATCCGGATTTGGAAAAGGCTGTTTCACATGCAGAAAAAGCACTCGAAAAGATTAAAATAGAAGATGAAGTAACCGATGTCGTGTGTGAATTATGTGGACGCAATATGGTAATTAAGTACGGACCGCACGGAAAGTTTTTGGCGTGCCCCGGATTTCCGGAGTGCAGAAATACCAAACCATATTATGAAAAAATCGGTGTGAAGTGCCCGAAATGCGGCGGCGAGATTGTCATTAAAAAGACCCAGAAAGGCCGTCGTTATTATGGCTGCGAGAACAATCCGGAGTGTGATGTGATGACTTGGCAGAAGCCGTCGAATGAACGCTGTCCAAAGTGTGGCGGCATGATGTTGGAAAAAGGCAGTAAGTTAGTCTGTGCCGATAACACATGCGGTTATATTGAAAAGAAAGAGAAATAAAAAACAGACGACATAATGCTTGTCAATAAGGTGAAATTGTGATAATATTGTTCCATGGGGGACAAGCAATATGAGTATTCAATTATTGGATAAGACTCGAAAAATAAACCGTCTCCTCAACGACAAACATTCATCTAAGGTGGCATTTGCGGATATTTGTTTTGTGCTGGGACAGATGCTTTTAGCAAATGCGTACATAATCAGCAGTAAGGGAAAGTTGTTGGGAACTTATGTGAATGATGACGGGATGATTCCGAGTTTTCAGAGTAAACGGGGCAGTTATATCGAGACGATGTTAAATGAACGTTTCCTTAATGTGCTGTCAACAAAAGAAAATGTGAATCTGGAGACTCTTGGTTTTTCCAAAGAAGAAAGACAGGGAGTTGAGGCACTGATTACACCGATTAGTATTGGTGGCGAGAGGCTGGGAACGTTGTTTCTGTGCCGGTGTCAGAAAGCATTTTCGATTGAGGACATTATTTTAAGTGAATATAGCACGACTGTGGTAGGGCTTGAAATTATGAGGTCCATTCAAGAGGAATCAGATATTGAGCAGCATAAGAAGAGCAATTTCTCTTCTGCCTTGACGACGCTTACGCCACTTGAGCAGAAAGCGGTCAGTTACGTATTCCATGCAATGGGGGGAGAGGATGGTACCCTTGTGACGAGCAAGCTTGCCGGAAAAATTGGCATTACAAGGACTGTTATTGTCAATGCTTTGCGAAAATTAGAGAGCGCTGGCTTAATCAAGACAAAGTCATCCGGAGTGAAAGGAACGCACATTAGGGTTTTGAATGATATTGTCTATACCGAGTTTAACAGTTATTATCGTGAGAAATGGAATTCGTAAACGCAAAGGGAATTGTGATGGGAAGTCATAATGCCGTTTGCGTTTTTCTAGAAATAAAGAAATAAGAAAGGAAGTGCTACGATGGTTTTATCCAATGCATACAATTACATCAATGTGTTAGATAAGGCAGCGGATGCGAGCTGGACAAGAAATGATGTGCTGGCAAATAATATCGCAAATGCAGACACGCCGGGTTACAAAAGAAAAGATGTACAGTTTGAGACATATTTGTCGAATGCGGTGGCAGGAACAGATTCATTAGATGAGACGGTGGCAAATCTTGATTTGAATGATTTAAATGCAACGGTGTATAATGAACAGCCGGGGCTTAGTTATCGGAGTGACGGAAACAACGTAGATGTATCGACAGAAAACGTGGAACTGGCAAAAAACCAGATTAAGTATTATACGTTGATGAATTCTATTAGTCAGGAATTTTCACGGATGAAATCAGCGTTAAAGACTTCATAAATCAATTAAGGAGGAATGACTATGTCAGTATTTGGGGCTTTGGATGTGAGCGCTACCGGTATGACGGCGCAGCAGCTTCGAATGGATACAATTTCGGAAAATATTGCCAATGTAAACACGACTCGTGGAAAAGATGGCAAACCATATAAGAGGAAGACAGTTCTTTTTGAGGAGAAAAGTTATCCGAGTTTTAGTGAAAGTCTTAGCATGGCAAACCGTCATAATATTGGAAAAGGTGTTAAGGCAAGTAAAATAGTGGAAGATAATTCCGAAGGAAGTAAAGTATATGACCCTTCCCATCCGGATGCGGATGAAGATGGATACGTGACGTATCCGAATGTAAATACCGTGACCGAGATGACAAATATGATTGATGCGACAAGGGCTTTTGAAGCAAATGTTACGGTAATGAATTCGACAAAAGGGATGGCTCTTAAGGCACTTGATATTGGACAGAGTTAATTGTGAATGGAGGAAACCTAAATGGATATTGCTAGTTTGTCTGCAATTAGTGGCATTGAAAATATCAGTAAATACGCAGATAATAGTTTACAGACGGAAAAATCAAAAGGAAGCGGCACAGCAAGCTTTGACAGTTTGTTAAATTCAGCGATGAATTTAGTGCAACAGACGGAAGATTATTCCAATGCAGCAGAAGTAGAAGAAGTAAAGTATGCAATGGGACAGAGCGACAGTCTTCATGATTTGATGGTTGCTCAGCAGAAAGCAAATGTATCACTGCAATATACGGTAGCAGTAAAAAACACAGCAGTAGAAGCATATCGTTCGATTATGAATATGCAGATTTAACTGACAAAGGCGTTGAGGAGCGATAGAAAACAATGATGGAACAATTGATTGCACTCAAGGACAAAATTCTTGAGTTTTGGAATAAGTATACGTCAAAACAGAAAACAATTATAATTTGTGTAGCATGCGCAATTTTGGTTGCGATTGTTTTGCTTGCTTATTTTATGACCCGCCCGGTGTATACCGACGTTGCTACGTTAAGTGGTGAAACTGCTACGACGTTTGATACGGCACTGCAGGGGGCTGGACTTGATTATGTAAAAGAATCGGATAACAACGGAAATACAACATTTAAGGTGGAGCAGTCACAGTATTCAGATGCCGTTTTGCTGATGGGGGAAAATCAGATTACGGATGATGAAATGACATGGGAAAAAGCACTTCAGTCAGACATGACGACATCTTCAGATGAAAAGCAGACTAAAGCAACACTGGCTTTGCAGTCATCGATTCGCAAAGGACTTTTGAATTTTGATGGCGTGGAAGATGCGACTGTTTATATCAACCGCCCGAAAGATGATGGCACGATTTATGCGGACAAGCAGGATACTTCGGTGAGCGTATCATTTAAAATGGCGGGCAACAAAACCATGGACAGCGATACCGCAGATGCGATTGCTTATTATCTTGCCAATGCAGTAGGAAGCACCAAACCGGATCATATTGTCCTCACCGATACAAAAGGAAATCTTTTGTTTAACGGACAGCAGGATGCCGGACTTGGCGGAACAATCAGCAGTACCGAAGATTACCGTGATAAACTGAAAAATAACTTCGCTAAATATGTGCGTGACCTTTTGACAAAAGCAGGTTATGACGATGTTGAAGTTTCTAAGAATAATATTGTGTTCGACATGAACAAATTAACGGAACTGGTTACTACATATACAACAAATGAGGGACAGGATCAGGGCTTGTATGGCAGTTCCTACGAGTATAAATCAACAGGAGCCTCCTCTTCCGGCGGCGTGCCTGGAACCGATTCGAATGGTGATGTTACTGACACGATGATTACCGATAACGGAGATAGTTCATCGGAAACGATATTAAATAAATATGACTATCTGCCGAATAAAACCGTTCAGAATATTGAACATGAAATTGGTGCGGTAAAGAAAGATGAGTCCTCTATTGCAATTGTACTGACACATTACCGCGTGGTAAAAGAAGAGACTTTAGAGTCACAGGGTGCTCTTGATAATATGACATTTGATGAGTATGTGGATGCAAACAGTGATGTGACGGAACAGCAGGTACCAACCGATTTGCCGCAGCTTGTAGCTGCCGCTACCGGTATTACTGAAAATAACATTCAGATTCGTGTAGTGGAAAAACCGGTATTTGAGGCAAAAGAAGCAAGTTCATTTGGAGATAATGTAACAAATTACCTGATGGTGATTCTTACGGTTTTGATTGCAGGTTTGTTAATCTTTGTTATTATTAAAGGTACTTCACCGGTTGAGGTTACCGAGATGGAGCCGGAGCTTTCCGTGGAAGATTTGCTTGCTACAACGCAGGATAATGCGCAGACGTTGGAAGAAATCGAACTGGAAGACAAATCTGACACCCGCATCATGATAGAAAAATTTGTAGACGAAAATCCGGAAGCGGTAGCTTTGCTTTTGCGTAACTGGATTAATGAAGATTGGGGGGCAATGTAATGGCAGGAAATTCAGCATCATCCTATAGTGAGATGGATGGGATTCAGAAGGCGGCAATTCTCCTCATTACGTTAGGACCGGAGAAGGCGGCTGTCGTATTTAAACATTTAAAAGAAGATGAGATTGAACAGCTCACACTGGAAATTGCCAATACCAGAAGTGTGACACCGGCTCAAAAAGAACAGGTTTTGAATGAGTTCTATGAGGTATGTCTTGCCCAGCAGTACATTGCCGAGGGGGGTATTGGATATGCAAAAGACTTGTTGCAGAAAGCTCTTGGTGAGAACAAAGCACAGGAAGTTCTTGGCAAGCTGACGGCGTCGTTACAGGTTCGTCCGTTCGAGTTTATCCGCAAGACAGAAGCTTCTCAGATTTTGAACTTTATTCAGGACGAGCATCCGCAGACGATTGCGTTGATTTTGTCGTATTTGTCCCCACAGCAGGCGGCCGGCATTATCAGTTCTCTTACACCGGATAAGCAGACAGATGTGGCAAAACGTATTGCGATGATGGATCGTACTTCACCGGATGTCATCAAAGAAGTGGAAAATATATTAGAGCAGAAACTGGCATCACTTGTCAGTCAGGATTACACGATTGTCGGTGGTGTGGATTCGGTGGTCGAAGTATTGAATACAGTAGACCGTGGTACCGAGAAACACATTATGGAAAACTTGGAAATCGAGGAACCGGAACTCGCCGACGAGATCCGAAAAAAGATGTTTGTGTTCGAGGATATTCTTATGCTGGACGACCGCTCGATTCAGCGTGTGCTTAGAGAAGTGGAGAACAGCGAACTTGCTGTTGCACTTAAGAATGCAAACGAAGAGGTACAGAATGTAATCTTTAACAACATGTCCACAAGACTTGTTGATATGATTAAAGAAGATATGGAATACATGGGACCGGTTCGATTGAAAGACGTCGAAGAGGCTCAGCAGAAGATTGTAAATATTATCCGTAAACTGGAGGATTCTGCTGAAATTGTAATTTCCCGTGGTGGAGGTGACGAGATCATTGTCTAATCTCATCAAATATCCCTATGTGAATATGCAGGGGAAAGAAGCAAAAGTGATTTGTTATGAATCGGAGGAAGAGAAGTTTCAGCCGCTTGATGCAAAAAAGAAAGTGGTAATGAAGACCTTTGAGGAGGTTGCTAAAGAAGAAAGAGAGAGAGCACAGGAGGAGACCGGTGATGAATCTTTTCAGGAAGGACTTCCGGTAACCAATTACGATGAGGTAATTGAAGAGAAAATACAGAAAGCCGAAGAAGAGGCAGCGGCAGCTATTGCCGAGGCAAAACAACAGGCAAATGAGATTGTCGAACAGGCAAATAATCGGAAAAATCAGATTTTGGAAGAAGGCAGACAGGAAGGAATTACCAGAGGGTATGAGGAAGGTCTTTTGCAGGCGCAGGAGGAGATTCAGGCGCAGAAAGATGAACTTTCCGGTCAGCAGTTAAAAAAAGAGCAGGAATATCAGCAGATGTTAGCGGAAACCGAAGGACGCTATGTTGATGTTTTATGCAATCTGATTCGTAAATTATCCGGTGTGATTTTGACAGACAGAAAAGATGTTATTTTACATTTGATTCGCAGTGGAATTGCGGATATGGAACCGGCAAAACACTATATTATCCGTGTAGCATCGGATGACCTTTTGTATGTGGAAGGGGAAAAGGATGCTTTGATGGAAAAGGCTGGAATTACCGGTACAATAGAGGTGCAGGAAGAAAAAAGCCTTTCCGAAGGAGATTGTATTATAGAGACAGATAATCAGATGATTGACTGCGGTTTTCGGACGCAGCTTGATAATATGGTTCGTACACTACGCATGCTTGTGTAAATATGTACTCGCGCAAAGAAGGTAGAACTATGCCACTCATTAATTTTGAAAAATACAATGTGCTCATGGACAAAAGTTACACCAGTCAGTTAGGAAAAGTTGCTAAAGTGGTTGGTCTTACGATTGAGTCCATCGGGCCAAGTGCAAAATTGAATGATTTGTGTTTGATTCGTTCAAACAACCGAACAGAACCCGTAAAAGCGGAAGTAGTTGGCTTTCGTGATGACAGGGTTCTTTTGATGCCATATGATGATGTCGAAGGTGTCGGACTTGGAAGCTGGGTGGAAAATACCGGAGCACCTTTGCAGGTTGCAGTTGGCGAGGAACTTCTTGGCTGCACATTAAATGGTGTAGGAGAACCGATGACAGAACTTGAGTTATCGGAAAATTGTCCGCGGTATTCAGTAGAAGCGACGCCACCTGACCCGCTTACCAGAGAGATGATAGCGGATGTTCTGCCGCTTGGTGTAAAAGCGGTAGACGGCTTGATTACTGTTGGAAAGGGACAGAGAATTGGTATTTTTGCCGGTAGTGGTGTCGGGAAAAGCACGCTGATGGGGATGTTTGCGAGAAATACGAAAGCAGATATTAATGTGATTGCACTGATTGGAGAGCGCGGACGTGAGGTTCGTGAATTTATTGAGCGGGATTTAGGCGAAGAAGGTATGAAACGCTCGGTTGTGGTCGTAGCAACCTCGGATAAACCGGCTTTGATTCGTAATAAGGCGGCGAAGACGGCGACGGCGGTTGCGGAATATTTCCGGGATCAGGGGAAAGATGTTTTGCTTATGATGGATAACCTGACCCGTTTTTCCATGGCACAGAGAGAAATCGGACTGGCTTCCGGAGAACCACCGGTTTCGCGCGGGTATCCGCCAAGTGTATATGCGGAAATGCCGAAATTGTTAGAGCGTGCCGGAAATTCAGATAAAGGTTCCATTACCGGATTGTATGCGGTTTTGGTTGATGGTGATGATTTTAACGAGCCAATTGCTGATACGGCGCGAGGTATTTTGGACGGACATATTGTTTTGTCACGTTCCATGGCACAGAGAAATCATTATCCTGCAATTGATGTTTTAGCGAGTATATCCCGTGTTATGAGTGCTGTGGCGTCCAAAGAGCATAAGGAATTAGCCGGAAAGATGAAAAATATACTGGCAGTTTACCGGGATGCAGAAGATTTGATAAATATCGGTGCTTACCGCCCCGGTTCCAATAAGGAGATTGACTTCGCAATAGAAAAAATTGATGCCGTCAACGAATTTCTTCGTCAAGGAACCGATGAAAAATTTTTGTTTGATGACATTATTCAGATGATGCGGGATATTTTTGAAGAGGATTCCGTAGAGGAAGGATAGAAAGGGTGAACGATGGCACGATTTATTTTTTCCATGCAGAACATTTTGAACATGAAAGAAAAGCTTGAAGAGCAGGCAAAAAATAATTTTGCGCAGGCGAACCGTTCCCTTCAGGAGGCACTGCTTATGCAAAAACAGTGTGAAAACAGACTGGAAGCAGGAAAGCAGGCGTTGAAAGAAGCAATGCTTGAAAATTTGAAAGTCGGGCAGATAAAGAGAGAGGAAGATGACGTTGAGATTCTTCGAATGTATTTGCGACAGCAGATATTAGTCGTAAAGCAAAAAGAAAAAGAAGTTGAGGTGGCAAGAGAACATCTCAATGAAGCAATGAAGGAAAGAAAGACCTTTGAAAAGTTAAAAGAAAAGGCTTTTGAAAAATTTGTAGCGGAAGAAAATCAAAAAGAGCAAAAAGAAGTGGATGAGCTTGTGAGCTACCGCTATGGTGTAGAGAAATTAGAGTGAAAGGAGATTTGTCATGGCAAAAAAGGACAAGAATAAGGAAAATAAGGTTTCGACAGATGAAAGTACAGGAAGTAAAATTGTTACAATGCTAATTGTACTTGTCATTGTTGTGATATGGCTTGCTATCTTTGGCGTGCTGATTAAACTGGATGTGGGGAACTTTGGAAGTGAAGTGTTGTATCCGGTTTTGAAAGATGTTCCTGTTGTAAATATGATTTTGCCGGAACCGGCGCAGAACCAGGATGCATCGACAAGTAAAGAATATGATAATCTGACTGAGGCAAACGCGAGAATTAAAGAACTTGAGAGCCAGCTCGCAGCAAATAAAAATGCCGGCAGTGCCAACCAGAGTGAAGTGTCCGATCTGCAAGCAGAAATTAACCGATTAAAGAAATTTGAGCAGGAACAAAGTGTGTTTGCAAAACGTGTGCAGGAGTTTGATAAAAACGTCGTTTATAACGATAAGGCACCGGATACGGAAGAGTACAAAAAATACTATGAAGAAATAGAGCCGGATAATGCAGAAAAAATTTATAAGGAAGTCTGCAAGGATTATGAGTATTCACAGGAAATCAAGGATCAGGCGGATGCATACGGCAAAATGGAACCTGCCAGCGCAGCAGCAATTTTGTCCGAGATGACCAATGATTTAACTCTGGTTGCGAAGATACTTGACAGTATGCAGACTTCGAAAAGTGCTTTGATTTTGCAGAATATGACACCGACGACGGCAGCTCAGATTACAACGAAGATGACGGCGATGAAAAAGAAATAAAAACTAAAGAAAAGACAGGTAAATGCCGATATAAAATCTGTAGTAGATTTTTAAGAAGAAAGGAGGGAAATGAAATGACGATGCAGGGAATTTCAAATGTTCTGCCAAAGGTCGAAACTGCAGTTACTGAAAAAAGTGAAAAGGCAAAAGATACCTTGTTTGAGGCTGTAATGAGCAGTCAAGGAAATAAGCAGCAGACAAAAAAATCCATGGATGATTTTGTGCCGGATGGCAAAGTAGATGATGGCATGGCGAGAAAAGAGTTAGCGGCAAACCGTTATCAGAAATCAAAAGCCATTAATACAAAATCCGACACAGCGGCTTCAAACGATACGCAGGATTCACTGATGGTAAAACAGATGACGGATGATGAACCGGATATTGATGAAGTTACCGTTGTTCTTGCTTCGCAGGTGACAGTTTTATTACAAGATTTACTTGGTCTGACAAATGAAGAATTACAGGGTATCCTAAATTCATTGGATTTGCAGCCGGAATCACTCATTCTTTGTGATAGCGAGAATGGTATTATGGCAGTGAATGCAGATGCGCTTAAACAGTTGATTCTCGGTGTTCATGGCATAGAAGATGCGAGTGCATTTTTAACCAATGATGCGTTGAATACAGAACTTTCAGAAGTGACAGATGCACTTGCTGATTTTGTGTGTGATACGCTCGGTGTGACGAAGGAAGAGCTTGCTTCTCTTAAGGCAGAGGCTATGTCGGAACTGTTAAAGCAGGCAGTGGATACATTGCAGGCGGCAAGTCAAACGGACACTATGGCTGCAGGCAAAGATGCGTTAAACCAGACAGGAACAGTGGAGAATACCGTGACCGCAATAGTAGAAGATACAAATTCTTCAAATTTGCAAAAAGATACACAGCAGGATATGTCCATGAGTGATGACAGTGAGATGTCGCAGGACGATGATTCATTGGTTCCTACTCATACTACGATGGCGGAAACATTTACAGACCGTCTTTCGGAAGCACTTGAAAAATCAAGTGGCATGAAGGGGCAGAATGTAACACAGACGATGAATCAGATTGTGGAGCAGGTTGTTCGACAGATTCGCATCCGTGTAATGCCGGAAACGACCAGTATGGAACTTCGTTTAAATCCGGCAAGCTTAGGCCGTGTTAATATCACGGTGGCAGCAAGTGCAGGAGTTGCGACAGCAACGATGGTTGTAGAAAACCAGATGGCAAAAGAAGCACTTGAAAGTCAGATGATTCACTTAAAAGAAGCTTTTAACGAGCAGGGACTTAAAGTGGATGAGGTAGAAGTGACAGTCGCTGAGTTCGGACTGAAAAAAGACGGCGAAGGACAAGAGCAGACCGGTTCTAAACAGAGCGGAAACCGCAAATTCCGTCCGGATAAAAGTTTTTCGGATGAGGAAAAGAATGAAGATTTGACGACAGCGTCTGAACGGCGTGACGTTAATAGTATGGTCGATTATACGGCTTAGAAAGGAAGTGAGAAGATGGCAGTAAGCAGTACAAGTGATTTGACGACAGCGTTGGAAGATTTAACGTATGGAACAACTGAGCGTAAAGTTAATCAAAGAGGTTCAAGTGAACTTGGTAAAGATGAGTTTTTAAAACTTCTTGTGACTCAGCTTCAGAATCAGGATCCGTTAAATCCACAGGATGATACACAATTTATTTCTCAGTTAGCACAGTTCTCTGCACTTGAACAGATGACTAATATGAGTTCTACGATGTCAAATACAAGTGCGTACAGTTTGGTTGGGAAAGAAGTTATTGTACAGACAACTGATTCTGCGGGAACTTACAAAGAAGTACGCGGAACGGTAGATTGTGTCGAAATGAAGAATGGCAAGGCTATGTTGGTTGTTGATGGAAATTCGTATGACTTAGACGATTTGGTACAGGTAATGGATAGTTATTATGCTATTAAAGAGTATTTGCCAAGCGTTACAGCACAAACGAAGACATATGATCTTTCAAACCCATCCCTTATTGATGTTTCTATTGATTTAGGAAGTAAAGGATATGAGGCAAGCAGTGTGGCAGTTGTGCTAAACGGCCAGTACATAGATTCCAAGTATCTAAAGTACGATAATGGAACGGTAACCATTTCCCCGGAAGCTTTCAGTGAATTAGAGCCGGGTGATTATTATTTAGGCTTTTACTTTGATGATCCGCTTAAAACAACAGTCAAAGATAAGGTATGTATCAAAGTAGTACGAAGTGGTATTCCAAACGGAGATAAGGATTCTTCGGATGCGAATAAAGACACCGAAAAAGCTGAAGAAACAGAGAAGACAGAGGCTGAATAAGTGTGACAAGGAGGTCGGGTGCTATGAATGTAACGAATGGTTTTACATCCATGGAACAGATTCGTCACCGGATGCAGACAACAGATTCACAGAGACAGGTAAAAAAACAGACCGTGCAGACAAATACAGCATCGTTTGATGAAATCTTATTTTCCAAACATGCGTCAAAGCGGTTAGAAACCAGGCAGATTGATATGTCGGCAGATCAGAAAGAAAGACTGTTAGAGGCAACCTGTAAGGCGAAAGAAAAAGGGATGAAAGAGTCCTTAGTCATGGTTGACAATTTTGCGTTTATTGTGAATGTGAAGAATAATCTGGTGATTACTGCGGTAAATGACACAAAAAATGCTGTATTTACCAATATCGATGGAGCGATAATTAACTAAAAACAAATATATGCTGGCCCTTAACAGGAAGCATACATGCTCTTGACTGACAGAGAGAGCATAACGAAAGTAAAATTGGAGGGTGATTCATTATGATGAGATCATTGTATTCCGGTGTATCCGGATTGAAAGTTCATCAGACAAAGATGGACGTAATTGGTAATAACATTTCAAACGTAAATACGGTTGGTTTCCGTGGAAGTACAGTAAACTTTACCGATGTATTTTATCAGACAACACAGAATGCATCCGGTCCGAACGCAACAACTGGCACAGCAGGAACGAACGCAGTACAGATTGGTCTTGGATCTAACGTGGCAGCAATTAGCGTGGATTTAAGTGGTACCGGAGCAACGCAGCGTACCGATCGCGGCATGGATCTTATGATTAACGGTGATGCATTTTTGATTGTAAGAAGCAATGGAAATACATATTTCACAAAATCCGGGGCGCTGGATATTGATGCAAATGGTACTTTATATTGCACAACAAATGGTGCTTCTGTTCTTGGATGGGGTGTTGATGAAAATGGAGAAATCCGCAAAGATACCGTATCTACCTTGAATTTGATGGGTGGCGAGAATGCTTATTCTGACCCAAATGCGACAACGAAAGTTTCCCTTTCCGGAAATGTAGACCAAAAAGACCCTTTAGTTGCTTATAGTGCAGATGGAGCCGGTTACCCAATGGCAGTCAGCTTTTATGATAATTTAGGTAATTTGTGTACAGCAAAACTCAGTATTATCCAGACGAGTGCGGATGCGCCAAATACATACAGCGTTCGTCTTCATGATGTTCTTGGTGCAGATGGTAAATCTATTTTGAAAAAGAAAGATGATGCGACAGGTAATTACATTTCTACCGAGCAGGTGATTAATTTTAACGAGATAGATCTTGGGGGCACAAATTATACAGTAGATCCAAGTAGTGGTGATATTTCGTTTCCTGCTGATACGGACTGGCCGGTACTTACCTTTAATCCGGTGACCGGTGCATTTACCAGTGTAAGCAGTGCTGATGGCAAGGTGCTGAAATTAAACTTAAGTGATACCGGAAATTCGTATCCAACCAGTGGTGTGGATGTTAACTTCTCGGATTTGACGATGTATGCGAGCAATAAAACCTGTAAAGTAAAACCAAACCGTGGTGACAGCAATAACAACGGGGATGGAGCCGGTAATGCGGCAGGAACTTTAAATGGTTTCTCAATTCAGACTGATGGTATGATTTATGGTGTATACAGTAACGGTGACAAAAAATTGTTAGGACAGATCGCAGTGGCAACATTTGCTAATCCATCCGGCTTAGAGGCGGTTGGTAACAGCATGTATGCAGCAACCTTGAACTCCGGTGATTTTGATGGAATTGGTGTGGATATTTCAGAAGTTGGTAAATTCTCAGTCGGAGCTTTGGAAATGTCCGATGTTGATCTGGCAACCGAGTTTACCAATATGATTACGACACAACGTGGTTTTCAGGCAAACTCCCGTGTTATTACTACATCTGATACAATGCTTGAGGAACTCATTAATCTGAAACGATAATGATTAGGCATATTGACCCATCCGCATGAATTATGCGGATGGGACAGTGTGCTTTTTACAAGTAAGGAGGGGTTTATGATTGATGTGACAAGAATGAATGGTTCATTACTTACCATTAATAACCATTTGATTGAAATGGTAGAGGAAACACCGGATACGGTGATAACTTTAACAACGGGAAAAAAAATAATTGTAAAAGAAAGTAGACAAGAAGTGAAAAATCTAGTAAAATTATACGAGAAAGAAATAACATGTAACAGTTAGGTGGTGTCATTTTGGATATAGCTACAATTATAGGCCTCGTAGGATGTGCGGGAGCCGTAGTATATGGTATTGTTTCCGGTGACTTAGGATTTGCTGCATTGGAAAACTTTTGGGATTATCCGTCCTTTTTGATTGTTATTGTTGGATGTTTGATGTGTATGCTGACGATGTCCGGCAACATTGGAGAACTTATAAACTGCTTAAAGTCATTCCTTTTGACAATCAAAGTACAGGAATCCAGCGAGGGGGAGACGATACATAAAATTATTGATTTGGCAAACGTAGCTCGTAAAGAAGGGCTTTTGCAGTTAGAAGAGGCAGCCGGTGACATAGATGATGATTTCCTGAAGAAGGGAATTATGTTGATTGTTGATGGCACGGATCAGGAATTGGTATCAAGTATTCTAGAGACAGAACTTGATTGCATTGAGCAGAGACATAGCAAAGTTTACAGCTTCTGGGATAACTTGGCCGCTATGGGTCCTGCATGGGGAATGATTGGTACTTTGATTGGATTGATTAACATGTTAAAACATTTGGATGATCCAAGTTCAATTGGACCGAACATGGCGGTTGCGTTGGTTACTACTTTGTATGGTTCGCTGATTGCCAATTGGATCAGTATCCCGATTGCAACAAAACTGCGTGCGAAAAACCAGAAAGAAATTATTATGAAGGAAGTTATCTGCGAAGGAATTCTTTCTATTCAGGCAGGTGAAAATCCACGTGTGATTGAGGAAAAACTGAAATCTTTCCTTGCACCTAGTGAGAGAGAAGAAGTTCTTGGTGGTGGTAATAAAGGCAGCGGACAAGGTGGTGACGCTTAATGGCCCGAAAGAAAAAGAAGGCGGAACAGGAGGGTATTAGCGCCGGATGGATTAATACCTTTGCCGACCTGATGAATCTTTTGCTTTGTTTTTTCGTCCTTTTGTTTTCAATGTCGACTGTCGATGCTGATAAGTACGAACAGTTAGTAACATCCATGACGGAGCGGATTAATATCTTTGATGGTGGCGGTGCTGCTGTTGGGGAAGGTGCATTTGTATCAAGTGGAACCGATCAACTCGTTTCGATTTCGGAGTATTTTAACGAATATGAAAATTCCGGAGAGGACAATCAGAAATCGGAAGAACAGGTTGACAAGCAGGATGGTAACAAATCTGAGCAGGGCAACCAGTCAACCGGAGAAAAGCCGATGAATGATAAAGCGAAAGCAGAAGAGGGATTTTTAAAAAAACAACAGCAGGAACAAAAGGAAAAGGCAGAAAAATTGTACAAAGAACTCACACAGGATGCAGAACATCAGAACGTGGAAGACCAGATTAACATTAATATGGATAAAAAATATCAATTTGTTCAAATTTCATTAAATGGTGCACTGCTTTTTGAATCCGGCGATATTGAGTTTAAGAAAAACATGGTGCCTTTGATGAGCAAAGTCGGAGATATTTTGAAGCGATATGCAGACCATCGGATCAAAATTGAAGGACACACGGATAATGTTCCAATTTCCGGCAGATACAAGAACAATATGATGCTTTCAACAGCACGTGCGAATACGGTGTTTGAATATTTGGTAAATAAAAAACATATGAAGCCAAAGGAGACGGAAATTGAGATTTCCGGTATGGGTGAGTATGAGCCGGTGGCATCCAATAAAACAAGAAAAGGACGCGCTCAGAACCGGCGTGTTGAGATTAAGATTTATACAAGTAAGTAAATGGAGGAATTTCTTATGAAGAAGAATATATTGACCATTATTGTTATGGCGGTATCAATTGTGAATCTTGTATTGGGGATTGTACTTGTCTTTTCTATTGTACCTGCCTCAAATAAGACAGCTGCTCTGGTTGATAAAGTGGCATCGGTGATTGATTTAAATATTGATGACCCAAATTCCGAAGAGCAGGACTATACAATTGATGATTTGGTGGCTTATACGAAAACTTATGATTCGGCAGTAAATATTAACCTAAAAAAAGATGCCGGTGACGACAGCAACCATTATGCGCAGCTTGCCGGTTTTACAATTTCTTTTAACAGCAAAGCCGATGATTATAAAAAGGTGAGTGAATCGATTCAGACCAATGATATTTATGTAGATGATATTGTGAAAGAAACACTTGGAAGTTATACAGCTACAACATTAGACTTGGTAAAGGTTCGTTCTGAAATTGTGAAGAAAATTCAGGCAAAATACAATACAAAGGCAGTTGTTGAGATTTCGTTAAAAGATCCATTGATTGCCTGATTGTAAGAATCGAAAAAAAGACTTTAGTTTATGAAGGAAATATGATATAATAAACAACAGTGTGAGAAAAGAGGTGAGAACAAATGGGTGACGTATTGTCGCAGAATGAGATAGATAATTTGTTATCCGCGCTTAATAGTGGTGAATTTGACCCAGATGAGGCGGGTGAGACGGATGATCGACAGATTAAGGATTATGATTTTGCGAGACCATCCAAGTTCTCAAAAGAGCATCTGCGAACGCTTGAATTTATTTTTGAGCATTATGCCAGACTTCTTTCCACAAATCTGCCAGTATATCTTCGTAAGAACGTACAGGTTGAAGTGATGCATTCGGAGGCGGTTACTTATCAGGAGTTTTCCAATTCCTTGTCAAATCCGGTTATACTAGGTGTTGTAAATTTTGCGCCACTTGATGGTAACATTATTATGGAAGTGTCAACGGAAATTGGGTTTGCTGTTGTTGACCGAATGCTTGGAGGCGGTGGAAAGCCGTTGGAGAAAAATCGCGAATTTACGGAAATAGAATTGACAATTATTGAACGCATTATGGTAGTTTGCACAAACCTTTTAGTGGAACCGTGGCATACTGTTCAAGTGTTGGAGCCGATGCTTGAGAGGATTGAGACAAACTCGCAGTTTGCTCAGTTTGTTACACCAAATGAGATGACATCGATTGTTACGATGAGCATTAAAATTGGTGAAGTAGAGGGACTTATGAATGTTTGTATTCCATATGCGGTATTAGAGCCGGTGATTGATAAGGTGAACACTAAATACTGGTACTCCACTTCTGTAGCAACCGGAGACGGTACATATAGAGATTACCTGGAAGAATCATTACAGAGAGCTCAGATTCCGGTTCGTGCGATTATGGGACGAAGCGCGATATCGGTGAATGACTTCATTCATTTGCAGCCGGGGGATATTATAAAAGTAAACACGAGGCTGGAAGATGAATTGGATGTTTATGTTGGCAACATAAAGAAATTTTCTGCAATCCCGGGAGCTTATGAAGATTCCTATGCAGTAAAAATAAAATCAATTTACAGAGAGGAGTAGTGCAATGGACGGAATGTTATCGCAGGAAGAGATTAATGCGTTATTAGGCAATGTGGATGCGGATAGCACTTCAGAAGAAGCAGCATCGGATGCCGTACAGACATCAAGCGATATTTCGAAAGCCGAGAAGCTGACTCCGGAAGAATCGGATGCGTTAGGTGAAATTTCAAATATAAGTATGGGGACGGCGGCAACGACGTTGTCGATTTTGGTTAATAACCGGGTTGATATTACAACTCCTACTGTTTCCTACACGACACTAGAGGAATTGTCTGCACAGTGCGAGGCTCCGGTTGTTTTCATTTACATATCTTATAAGACGGGCTTACAAGGTAAAAATTTATTAATATTGAAAGAAAGGGATGTAAAGGTAATTACTGACCTTATGATGGGCGGTGACGGAACCAACGTCGATGACACCGAATTAAGTGATTTACATTTGAGTGCTATTTGTGAAGCGATGAATCAGATGATGGGTTCGGCAGCGACATCGATGTCATCCATGATTAATGAAAAGGTGGATATTAGTCCGCCGACTGCTACGAGAGTTGATTTTGGAGAGGGATTAGATGGGGCTGGTCTTGGTGATTTGTCCGGGCAGTTATTTGCACAGGTTTCTTTCCGAATGGAAATTGGTGATTTGGTTGACAGTGAGATTATGCAGTTGTACCCAATCGAATTTGCCAGATTGATTTATCAGCAGTTTGTTGGTAAGACAGGTGGTGATTCGGCTGAGAACGCTCCTGCAAGCCAGGCAGTTGCCGTAGAACCGGCACCGCAGCCGGTACCGGAACCAACACCGCAGCCACAGGCACAGCCGGCAGCACCGGCGCCACAGCCAGTGCCACAAAATTTTGCAAATCCACAACAACAACCTATGGCAGGAATGCAGCAGCCAATGTATGCTGTTCCGCCACAGGATATTAATATACAGCCGGCACAGTTCCAAAATTTTGCTCAGGCACCTCAGCTTGACGGGATTGCACCGGAAAACATTGATTTGATTATGGATGTTCCATTGGAAGTTACCGTGGAACTTGGAAGAACCAGCAAATCGATAAAAGATATACTGGATTTTGCACCGGGAACAATCATTGAATTGGATAAGTTGGCAGGGGAGCCAATTGATGTTCTTGTAAATGGAAAATTTGTTGCCAAGGGCGAGGTTGTTGTAATTGAGGAAAGTTTCGGTATTCGTGTAACCGAGATTATTAAAGAATAAAATGGAGGAAAGTTATAATGGCAAAGAGTGTATTAATTTGTGATGACGCAGCATTTATGAGAGTCATGATCAAAGATATTTTGACAAAGAATGGATATGATGTCGCAGGGGAAGCAGAGAATGGACTCAAAGCTGTCGAGAAATACAACGAAACAAAACCGGACCTTGTAATGATGGATATCACAATGCCGGAGATGGATGGTATTCAGGCTCTGAAAAAGATTAAAGAAGCTGATGCGAATGCTACGGTTATTATGTGTTCTGCTATGGGTCAGCAGGCGATGGTTATCGAATCCATTCAGTCTGGTGCAAAGGATTTTATTGTAAAACCTTTCCAGGCAGATCGTGTATTAGAGGCTGTTAAGAAGGCTATTGGCTAATGCTTGAGAATATTTTACAGTTGACCGCTGTTGTTGTTGTCTTTGTCCTTGTCCTTGCCGGGACGTATTATGTGACAAAATGGATTGCAAAATCCGGGATGATACAGAGCCAGTCACGTAATATTAAGGTAATTGAGACATTTAAGATTACGAATGGGAAATACATTCAGATTATTCAGTTAGGCAAGAAATATTATTCCATTGGTGTTACAAAGGATCAGATTACCTTTTTAACACCATTGGATGAGACTCAACTGGATTTTTCGGAAGAAGTTCGTAACGGCCAGAAAGTTTCGTTTAAAGAACTGCTTGACAAGTTGAACAAAAACAAGAAAGAAAATTAGAAAAGGTTGGTATTTATGAAGACACAGAAGAAAGCACATCAGGTATCTGTACGAGTTGTAATTCTGTTAGCCATGCTTTGTATATTAACCTTTTTTTGTAGTGCCACAATTTATGTGCATGCGGCACCGGTTAGTTCAAAATCAGATATAAGCGAAGCAAGTGGCAGTTCCAAAGGAGAAGTGCAGGATCCGGACTCTCCGCAGGATTTTCAATTTAATATTACTTCCAATGCCGGAAGTTCCAGCTTGTCGGCAAGTATGAAGATGATTTTGGTGTTGACATTATTGTCGTTAGCACCGTTTTTGCTTGTTATGGTAACTTCCTTTACAAGAATTATTGTCGTTCTTCATTTTGTTCGTTCGGCATTGGGAACGCAGACTTCACCACCTAATCAGGTATTGATTGGAATTGCGTTGTTTTTAACCCTTTTTATTATGGCACCTGTTATGACACAGATAAATAAAGATTGTATTCAGCCATATGATAAGGGGAAACTTACTCAGGAAGAAGCATTAAATGCCGGACTCAAACCAATCCGCAAATTTATGTTTGAGCAGACGAACCGGAAGGATATCCGCTTATTTATGGAAATTGAGAAGAAGAGTAATGATGTTTCCATTGAAAAAGAAGATGAGATACCGACTCTTGTTCTGATACCGGCGTTTATGATAAGTGAATTACGAATTGCGTTTATTATCGGCTTTTTGATATACTTGCCGTTTATCGTAATTGATATGGTAGTGGCATCGACACTTATGTCGATGGGCATGATGATGCTGCCGCCGACGACGATTTCGATGCCGTTTAAGATATTATTGTTTGTCTTAGCAGATGGCTGGAATCTCGTGATTGGACAGTTGGTCAAAACCTTTTACTGACAGGGGGCGATTAGATGACAGATGCAGATGTACTTGATGTGACAGTAGATATGATTTGGTGTATCATTAAATGTAGTGCTCCGTTGTTGTTAGTTTCCCTGATTGTTGGACTGGTAATTAGTATTTTTCAGACAGTTACTTCCATTCAAGAGCAGACTTTAACCTTTGTTCCGAAACTATTGGCAATATTCATTACAATGCTTATATGTGGTGGATGGATTATGAACAATTGCGTGGAACTTTTTACAAAACTGTGTGAAAAATTTGCTCTTTATGCAGGAGGCTGAGAATGACATTTACGCTCGAACACCTGGAGTTTTATCTCTTGATTTTGATGAGAGTTTCCGGGTTTATTATGACAGCACCATTTTTTAGTTATTCGTCTGTGCCAATGCGGATTCGTGCGGCAATGAGCGTTTTTATGTCCTTAGTGGTGATTCAGGTCACTCCGGTTGTCGATTTGACATATTCCGGGGTGTTTGGATATTCTGCACTTGTATTGAAAGAATCTATGATTGGTGTGGTTCTTGGATTGATGTGCAGTATGTGTTTTTACATTATTAACCTAGCGGGACAGTTGATGGATATGGAAATGGGGTTATCCATGGCAAATATGTTTGACCCGATGGTAAATATGCAGTTTTCCGTAACCGGAAGTTTGTACAATTATCTGCTTATGCTCATGTTAGTTGTTACCAATATGCATTATTACATCATTCGGGCAATTGTGGATTCTTTTTCCTATTTCAATGTTGGGAAAGCGGTGTTTGACACCGTTTCACTGAAAAACATCGTAGTTGATTTTATTGCGAATTATTTTATCATTGCGGTGCGTATTGTACTGCCGGTTTTCTGTTGTATGCTGTTGATTAATGTTGTACTTGGTGTACTTGCTAAGGCAGCACCACAGATGAATATGTTTGTGGTTGGTATGCAGATTAAGGTGCTGGCAGGACTGGCTGTTTTGGTAATTGTGATACAGAGTTTTCCGATGGTTTCAGATTACATTTTTGGTGAAATGAAGGACGTAATCACACAGGTGATTCATTTGTTTACACCGAAGTGAAAAGTCGGATGAGTTGGCAGGTGATTATTTGGTATATTCCTATAACCTTCAGCTTTTTGCCAAAGACGGTGAGGGCGGTGAAAAAACAGAACCCGCGACACCCAAAAAGCTGGATAAGGCACGAGAAGAAGGACAGGCTCCAAAGAGCCAGGATTTGAACACGGCAGTTTTATTGCTTGTATTATTTGGATGCTTAAAAGTGTTCGGCAGTTTTATGATGAAGCGGTTGTATGACATGTTTCAGTTTTATTATGGAAATATCAACGACTATGCAACGGATGTATTTACCGTTAAGCGTGCTGATGGTTTGCTTCAGTTTGGCCTCAAGGAGATTACCATTACGTTACTGCCGATGTTAGCACTTGCGATGATTGGCGCATTTGTTGTAAATGTTGTTCAGGTTAAATGGAAAGTTACATTAAAGCCGTTACAGCCAAAACCGAATAAAATTAATCCAATTAGCGGTTTTAAGCGGATGTTTTCAAAAGATAAAATATTTGAATTGATTAAGGCGGTTGTTAAAGTAGGAATTTTGTTCTACGTGGTATATCAGGCGCTAAAAGATGAATGGGGCATGATTGTCAACATTTATCAGCTTGATATCTGGTCAGCGGTTAGCCTGATTGTTAGTACCGTGTTAAATATTGCCTTTCAGATTACGGCTGTTTTCTTTGTCATTGCTTTTGCGGACTGGATGTACCAGAAACGCAAGTTTAACAATGACATGAAAATGACGAAACAGGAAGTTAAAGACGAATATAAAAATACGGAAGGAAATCCACAGATTAAAGGCCAGATTCGAAGAAAGATGCAAGAGGCGTCAAGACGACGTATGATGCAGGAACTGCCGGAGGCGGATGTAGTTATCACAAACCCGACTCACTTAGCGGTTGCGCTGAAATACGATAAGGAAGTAGCTGAGGCACCAATTGTTGTGGCAAAGGGTGCGGATTATCTGGCGGGCCGTATTCGTGAAGTAGCAAAGGAAAATAAGATTGAAATTGTAGAAAATAAGCCTTTGGCGAGAATGTTGTATCACAATGTAGAATTAGGAGAGCAGATTCCGCCGGAATTGTACCAGATGGTTGCAGAGATTTTAGCTTATGTATATGGATTACAAGGTAAAGTAAGTTGATTTTGATAGAAAAAACGTAAAGGAGGAAAAGCAATGCGTCGCGAAGATATGGTGTTAGGTGCATTTATCTTAGTGCCTATTTTGTGCTTAATTATTCCGGTTCCGCTCTTTTTGCTGGACTTGTTATTTGCATTAAATATTGCACTTTCGATGATTATTTTGTTTAATGCATTGTTTTCTAAAGAGCCTCTTGATATGTCGGCATTTCCGACGTTGCTGCTTTTGACGACGTTATTTCGATTGTCGTTGAATGTCAGTTCTACAAGAAATATTTTGCTGAAGGCAGATGCCGGTAATGTAGTTGATACATTTGGTAACTTTGTCGGTGGTGGTAACTTAGTTGTTGGTGCTATTGTGTTCTTTGTATTGGTTATCATGCAGTTACTCGTTATCAACAAAGGTTCCGAGCGTGTGTCAGAAGTAACAGCGCGTTTTACACTGGATGCGATGCCCGGTAAACAGATGGCAATTGATGCTGATTTGAATACAGGTGCCATAACGGATGAGGAGGCAAAAGAACGCCGCGAAAAGATTCAACAGGAATCGGCTTTCTTTGGTTCCATGGATGGTGCTACAAAGTACGTCAAGGGAGATGCGACGGCGGGCTTAGTAATTACGGTTTTGAACTTCGTTGGTGGTATTGCGATTGGTGTTCTGATGAATGGCATGGACATTAATGCAGCGGTTCAGAGATATTCGATTTTGACAATTGGTGATGGTCTGGTAAGCCAGATTCCATCCCTTATGATTTCATTATCCACCGGTATTTTGGTAACGAAAGGTTCCAAAGAAGCGGATGTTGGCAATATTTTGAGAAGGCAGCTTTTTTCTACGCCGAAAGTACTTAATATTGTTGGTATTGCCTTGATTGGCTTAGGTTTGTTTACGCCACTGAACATGTTGGTATTTTGTGCCTATGGAATTATGTTTTTACTGACGGCAAGAATGATAGCAAATCAATTGGAGATGACAGAGACAGACGAGGCAGTTTCGGAAGAAGAGGAATCCGCAGAGGAAATCAGGAGACCGGAAAATGTCAGTTCACTGTTGCAGGTGGATGCCATTGAACTGGAATTTGGTTATGGAATTATTCCACTTGCCGATGTCAACCAGGGCGGTGACTTGCTAGACCGTGTGGTTATGATACGAAGACAGATTGCATTAGAGCTTGGCTGTGTTGTTCCGATGATTCGACTACGTGATAACATTCAGCTCAATCCAAATCAGTATCTGATTAAGATAAAAGGCGTGCCGGTCAGTGAGGGAGAAATTTTGTTTGACCACTACATGGCGATGAATCCTGGTTATGTAGAAGAAGAAATTTCCGGTATTCCGACGTTTGAACCGTCGTACCATCTGCCGGCAATTTGGATTACGGAAAGTCAGCGTGAGCGGGCAGAATCCCTTGGTTATACCGTAGTTGATCCGCCATCAATTATTGCGACACATTTGATGGAAATTATCCGCTCCCATCTGGATGAACTTCTCACCAGACAGGATGTACACAACTTGATTGAGAATGTGAAGGAAGCGAACGAAACACTGGTATCAGAACTGGTTCCAAAATTGTTAAATGTTGGAGAAATCCAAAAGGTGTTACAGAATCTTTTGGCGGAAGGCATTTCCATAAGAGATTTGGTTACAATTTTTGAAACGTTAGCCGATTATGCGCCGACAACGCATGATACGGATGTATTGACGGAGTATGTCAGACAGAGTTTGAAACGTGCAATTTCAAATCAGTATTTTAATAACAATGAAACAACCAGCGTTGTGACATTGGATCCGAACGTAGAGCAGGTTATTATGGATTCGGTGAAACAGACCGAACAGGGTGCTTATCTGGCACTTGACCCGGATTATACAAACCGGCTGATGACTTCTTTACGGGAAGAGACAGACAAATTAGAGGAACTGGGACGAACGCCGATTATTATTACTTCGCCGATTGTTCGTATGTACCTGAAAAAATTAACGCAAGAACAATTTAGGAATCTGCATGTATTGTCATATAATGAAATTGATTCCGATGTTGAATTACAATCAGTTGGGATGGTGACGGTAGAGTGATTATCAAAAAGTTTTTAGCAAAATCAGAAAAAGATGCAATTGAAATGGCAAAAAACGAATTAGGGAATAATGCCATTGTCATGAATATTAAGAAGGTAAAACCAAAAGGTCTTGCGAAGTTATTTGTCCGCGGAAAGGTTGAGGTGACAGCAGCATTGGATGAGACGCCACTGTACTCACAAGAGGAAGCGGCAAAAGAGAAGCGGCCGGTTGAAGCAGGCAAGTTTTCGGAAGCAGAGAAAAAAGCAGATGCACCGGATAACAGTAGTTTGGAAGAACGCATTAGTATGCTGCAAGCTCTTTTGGAGAAACAGATGATGCAGAAAGAAGGTATGACCGAGAAAGTTGAGAAAACACTCGAAATACCGGTTTCGGAGCCAAAAGAGAACGTAGAGCCAAAAGAGGTTCCTGAATCCAAAGAAGAGGATGAGGAGGATGAAAAAACAAAGGCCTATAAAGAGTTGATATATCAGCAGTTAGTTCAGAATGAAGTGGATGAAGAAATTGCAAAATCCATTATGGATGAGGTGAATCGTTCGCTTGCTAAAAATGCACCGTTAGACCAGATTCTGGCAAATATTTACCAGAAGATCATCTTGATGTTAGGGCAGCCTTACAGCATTAAGTCAGAGGAAAATGCAAAGACGAAATTTATCTTTTTCCTTGGTTCAACCGGAGTAGGAAAAACAACAACCATTGCTAAAATTGCTTCGAAATTAAAATTAGAGAAGCATGCAAAAATTGCACTCGTAACAGCAGATACTTACCGCATTGCAGCGGTGGAACAGTTAAAGACTTATGCAAATATTTTATCCGTCCCGCTTGAGGTGATTTACAGTCCTCAAGAATTGGGGGATAATCTTGAAAAACTTAAGCAGTATGATGTCTGCTTGATTGATACTGCCGGACGTTCTCATAGAAGCAAAGAGCAGATGGAAGACATCCGGGCATTGCTTGAGCAGATTCCGGTGAATGAAAGACAGGTTTATCTGGTACTAAATGCAGGTACAAAATACAGTGACTTACAAAAGATTGCGTCAGTCTACTCGGTGCTTACGGATTTTAGTCTTATTTTTACGAAACTTGACGAAACGTCTTCGGCGGGAATCATGTTGAATATGAGAGTGAAAACAAATTGTCCATTGTCTTATGTAACGTGGGGACAAAATGTTCCGGAAGACATTGGCGAGATGGATCCGCAGAGAGTGGCAAAAAAATTACTAAGTGATAATCATACGAACTAATTCTATGGCGAGAAAGGAAGGTGTGGAATGGATCAGGCAGAAAGCTTACGAAATATAATTAAAAAGCAGGAAATTGATGAAAAAAAACGAACAGCAAGAGTTATTACGGTTACATCCGGCAAAGGTGGCGTCGGTAAAACAAGTTTTTCTGTAAATCTGGCAATTCAGCTTCACAGACTCGGCAAGAGAGTGGTTGTACTGGATGCTGACTTTGGTTTGGCAAACATTGAGATTATGCTTGGTATTCGCCCAAAGTATAATTTGGCAGATTTGATGTTTCGAGGAAAAAGCATACAAGATGTAATGACTTATGGACCGGAAGGGATCGGTTTTCTTTCCGGCGGTTCCGGCATCAATGAGATGGCAAATCTGAATCGTGAACAGGTTTTCTGGCTGATTCAGAAAATGGAAGAGTTAGACAAACAGGCAGATGTAATTATTGTGGATACCGGTGCCGGAATCGGAGATTCGGTGCTTGAGTTTGTGGCAGCCAGCGAAGAAGTGCTTTTGGTGGCTACGCCGGAGCCGACGTCCATTACGGACGCCTATGCGTTATTAAAAGCGTTGAACCGCAATTCTTCGTATATGCCGGAAAAAACGGTTGTTAAGATGATTGCCAATCAGGTACGTGGGAAAAAAGAAGCGGATGAATTGTTCCAGAAATTAGGTGTTGTTGTTAATAAGTTTTTAGACATAGATATTGATTATCTGGGGGCAATTCCTTATGATGTAAATATGCAGAGAGCAGTCATGCATCAGAAACCACTTAGCGTAGCAGACCCGGATGCACTGGCTTCGCAGTCTGTGGAAAAGATTGCACTTTCTTTACTTGATATGGAGAAAGAAAAACCACGCGCTGTTGGTATTAAGCAGTTATTTTCAAATGTAATTCGTATGAAATTTAATCGGCGATAGAAAGGAGGAACCCCGTGAAAGTTACATTTGCGATTGGAGACCGGATTGAACTGATGCATATAAAAAGTGCAATCGGGCGAAAGGTGTCAGATAAAAAATATGGCAGTCAGTTGTTGGATTTTGACGGGGACAGAACCGCCAAAATCGCAATGCCCATTAGCGAGGGGAAAGTAATTCCATTGGAAATTGATGACGATTATAATCTGTGTTTTTTTACAAACTCCGGTTTGTATCAGTGTACAGCACGGATTAAGAAACGTTACACAGAAAATCGTATGTATGTGATGGATGTTATCTTTTTGACACCATTGAAAAAGTTTCAGAGGAGAAAGTTTTATCGTTTGGATTGTTTGTTCCCAATTCGTTACCGGATTGTTCCAAAAGAGCAGTTTGAAAAGAAAAATGAAGCGGAGCAGGACAAAGAGAAAGATGAAATTTTGTGGGAAGAAGGTACCATTTCAGATTTAAGTGGAGGCGGAATTCGTTTTCATGGTAATGTAGAATGTAAAAAAGGGGATTTTGTGGAAATTGTCCTTCCACTTTCGCTGCAAAGTGGAATTATTCCACTTTCTTTGTATATGAAGGTAGTATCCTGCGTTCATTTTGAGGGAAGCCGTGTTGCCTATGAGACAAGGGGCGAATTTTTGAATATTAATGAGAAAGAACGTGAAACGGTAATTAAGTACGTTTTTGAAGAGCAGCGAAGAAGGATGAGAAAGGAGTAGATGTCACAGATGAAAAAAGTATTGATTGTTGATGACTCTGCACTTATGAGAAGGGTCCTTTCTGATATAATAAATGATGATGAACAACTGATTGTCGAAAAGACAGCGAATAATGGACTTGAAGCGCTTAATGTTTTACAGGGGGGATGTCGTCCGGACATTCTTTTGGTTGATATTAATATGCCGAAGATGGATGGCGTACAGCTCCTTAAGGAACTAAACAAATATCGAATTCAGATTCCGGTATTGATTGTAAGTTCAATTGCCAGCCAGAGCGCTGATGAAACCATTGAAGCATTGGCACTTGGTGCGTTTGATTTTGTTAAAAAACCAAATGGTTCCATTGGCGGGGGGTATCAGGAATTCCGAAAAAAGGTATTACTGAGAACCTATATGGCGTGTAAGCTGCCTCTTCCTAAAAAGGTTGAGCAGTCAATTTTAGAACAGCAGTTACAGGTTCAGAGCCAATCAAAAAATGTGGAAAGTCAGACCGAGAAGAAGGTGAAGAAAACCGCAAAAAAGAAGGTGCCAAAAAGTGGCAGGGGAAGCGGCGGTTTGGCAGTGATTGCTTCTTCAACCGGAGGACCAAGGGCATTACAGTCGGTAATTCCGTATTTTCCAAAGGATTTTCCATTACCGTTAGTCGTTGTCCAGCATATGCCGGCAGGATTTACGAAGTCATTAGCAGCTCGCTTGAATGAGATTAGTAATCTCGACGTTAAGGAGGCTGAGGATGGTGACTGCCTGAAAAAGGGCACGGTTTATATTGCGCAGGGCGGCAAGCAGTGTGAAGTCATAGAAGATGCACAGGGAAATCTGATTTTGTCGGAAAATGATAAGCCGGCAAGAGGGGGATTAAAGCCGTGTGCGGATATCTTTTTTGAATCACTGGTTTCTTGTTCGGTGGAACACATTGTCTGTGGTGTTTTGACCGGGATGGGAAGCGATGGCTGCAAAGGAATCCGTGCATTGAAAAAAAGCAAGGACATTCAGGTTGTAGCGCAGAATGAAGACACCTGCGTGGTATATGGTATGCCGCGCGCAGTAGTACAGGCGGGAATTGTAAATGAAGTCGTGCCACTCGAAGATGTGGCAGACACCATGATAAAACATATAGGAGTGTGAAAAGATGGATACGAGTCAATATTTAGATTTGTTTATCGATGAGACAAAAGAGCATTTACAGAGTTTGAATGAGCATGTTCTGGTCTTGGAGAAGGAGCCGGAGAATGAAGATACAATCAATGAGATTTTCCGTGCGGCACATACGCTGAAAGGAATGTCCGGCACAATGGGCTTTGTTCGTATGCAGCGTCTGACCCATGATTTGGAAAATGTATTCTCCGAAATCCGCAATGGAAACATGAAAGTGAATGAAAAGCTGATTGATGTATTATTCCGAGGACTGGATGCATTGGAGTCTTATTTGGCTGTTATTTCCTCTGAGGGAAATGAAGGAACTGAAGACAACGAAGATATTATTAATGATTTGAATGCTCTGTTAGAGGAACAGAGTGGCGACGGTGCAGCTGCTCCGGCGCAAAAAGAGGTAAAAAAAGAAGAAACTCCCGCAAAGGAAGAGAAAGCAGAAAATAAACAGGAAAGTGCATCGGATGAAAAATGCAAATTTAAGCAGATTCCGATTTCCGAATATGAAGCGACAGCAATCAATTCAGCAAGAGCAGAAGGAAAGAACGTGTATGGAATTACCGTATATCTGCAAAAAACTTGTATTTTGAAATCTGCCAGAGCTTTCCTTGTATTCAAATCTGTTGAAAATAAAGGTGAGTTGATTAAATCCGTACCTTCGACAGAGCAGATTGAGGATGAAGAATTTGATTTTGATTTCAGCTGGATTTTTGCATCAAGTGATACGAAAGAAAATATCAAAAAACTTGTTATGAATGTATCGGAAATCGCAGAGGTTTACATCGATGATATTGAGATTCCGGATGCACCTGCGGCAGGTCCATCAAATGATGTAAAACCGGCACAGGAAAAGAAAGAAACAGCAAAACCGGATGTCAAAGAAAAGCCAAAGAAAGCATCGGCTTCCAAAGGAAAAGTGGGCAGTCGTTCCGTTCGTGTCGATATTGATAAACTGGATGTTCTGATGAATCTTGTCAGCGAGCTGATTATTGCAAAGAATGGACTTGTGTCGGCAGGTGCTGCCTCTCCGTCAGGACAGATGGCAAATGCACAGGCATTCCATGAACAGATTGAGTACTTAGAGCGAGTGACAACAAACCTGCATGAATCCGTTATGAAGGTCCGCATGGTGCCAATTGAGAGTGTTGTTAATCGATTCCCACGTATGATTCGTGATTTGAATCGTAAATTAAATAAGAAAATGGAATTGTACATGACTGGTGAAGAGACTGAACTTGACCGTACCGTAATTGATGAAATCGGGGACCCGCTTATGCATTTGCTTCGTAACTCGGCTGACCATGGTTTGGAGAGCAATGAAGAGCGTGTACGTCTTGGTAAACCGGAGGTTGGTTCCATCTTTTTGGATGCTTACCAGGATGGTAACAATGTTGTTATTGAAGTACGCGATGATGGTGCCGGAATTGACATTGACCGTGTACGTCAGAAAGCAATTGAAAAAGGCTCTATTACAGAAAAACAGGCAGAGACGATGACAGACAAAGACTTTATTGATTTGTTGTTCCTGCCAAGTTTTTCAACAGCAGAAAAGATTACTGATGTTTCCGGACGAGGCGTTGGTCTTGACGTTGTAAAAACTAAAATTGAGGCACTTGGTGGTAATATTACAGCAAAGACCGTTGCCGGTGAGGGAAGTACCTTTACGATTTCTCTTCCTTTGACATTGGCAATTATTCAGGCTTTGATGGTGAAAGTCGGAGAAGAAAAATATGCGATTCCGCTTGGCAGCATCAATGGAATTGAGGATATTGCAAAAGAAGATATCAGTTTTGTACAATCCAAAGAAGTTATTAATCTTCGTGGACGTGTCATTCCGATTCTCCGTCTGCATGATATTTTGGATATGGAGCCGGTTGAAAATGATCCGGAATCTCTGATTGTTGTCATTATGCAGAAGGCAGAACAGCAGGTTGGTCTTGTGATTGACGAATTGATTGGACAACAGGAAACCGTTATTAAGTCGCTTGGACACCACATCACCTGTGATAAACTCTTTAGTGGAGCAACGATTCTTGGTGATGGTGAAGTAGCGTTAATCTTAGATACAAACACATTAATGTAGGGGGTGTCGACATGGAAGATTTGATGAATGAAATGGAAACAACAATGGATGAAATTCAGTATATTGTTGTCAAATTAGGAAATGAAAAATATGGAATTGATATTTCCTGTGTGGATAATATCGTAAGAATGCAGCATATGACAAGAGTTCCAAAGTCACAGTCATATTATGTTGGTGTGATTAATCTGCGTGGTGAAGTGGTTCCGATTATGAGTCTGCGCAGACGTTTCGGATTAGAGGATGATGTCTGTCAGTCCGCAACGAGAATCATTATTATCCGTATGCAGGATCAGTCATTGATTGGTGTAATTGTCGATGAAGTGCAGGAAGTGGTAAATATCAATCCGGCTTCTATCGAGAAACCAGCATTTAAGCTGGAAGAGGAAAAAGCATCTTTCCTTGCCGGGATTGGCAAAAAAGGAGAGGAACTCATTTCTTTATTGGATATGAATGCGGTAATTGAGGAAAAGAAAGAAGTATGAGTGAGATGATTCGTGTTGGAATGGCTGACTATAAGTTATGTGCACCGCCGGATAAAATTTCGACGTTAGGACTTGGTTCGTGTATGGGGGTCGTAATCTATGACACGAAAACAAAGTTGTGTGGAATGGCACATATTATGCTTCCGGACAGCACAAAGATTACTCATAATCAAAACCGAATGAAGTTTGCAGACACATGTCTTTTGGATATGTATCATGAACTTTTAGCACGCGGAGGATTGAAAGAAAATCTGCGTGCTAAAATTGCAGGCGGTGCTAGAATGTTTGCACATCATTCGGATAATGAACTGCTGAATGTTGGACATCACAACAATCAGGCAGTCAGGAAATTTTTACAGGAAAAGAATATTCCAATTGTGGCGGATGATTCCGGAAAAGATTTCAGCCGCACGATTGTATTTGACCCGGAATGTGAGTTGTTGCATATTTCGGTGGCTGGTGTAAATGAATATGTGATTTGACGAGGTGTAGGATATGAAAAATCGTTATATACCTGCTTTTATTATGTTGGCTGCCGGCCTTGTGTGTTGTGTTTTATGTGTGGTACAAAGGTGGCCTGTTTTAAATAGTTTAATTACGTTAGTTATTGTTTTACTTCTTTTTTATATCATTGGGCAGATTGCGGCGCAGATTGTTGGAAAAGTGCAGGCAGAGCATCTGGCTATGATTGAGGCAGAGAAAAAACGTCAGGAAGCTGAAGAGCAGGCTCGTCTTTTGAAGGAGCAGCAGGAGGCGGAAGAAAGAGAAAAGGAAGAAGCAGAAAAACAGGTGGATCAGACAGAACAAACGGAGCAGGCATGACCTAGGAAAGGACATAGTGGATGAGGGAAACAGAACGAAACCGCTTGTGGGAACAGTATCATAAGAAAAAGACCCCACAATTACGCGAGCAGCTTATTCTTGAATATGCCGGTGTTGTAAATTTAGTGGCAGGCAGGCTGAGTATGTACTTGGGGTATACGGTAGAGTATGATGACTTGGTAGGATATGGAATTTTTGGTTTAATTGATGCCATTGATAAGTATGACATGGCAAAAAATGTAAAATTTGAAACATATGCCAGTTTGAGAATTCGAGGTGCAATTTTGGATGAAATCCGAAAGATGGACTGGATTCCAAGGACACTTAGACAGAAGCAGAAAAAAATGGATGCGGCTGCAGCGAAAATTGAAGCAGAACGTGGAAGAACGGCGAAAGGCGATGAGATTGCAAATGAATTGGGAATCTCCGTGGAAGAATATGAGAACTGGAAGGCAGAGGCGGAATTTACCAATTTGATTTCCTTAGATGATTATCTGGAACAGGGAAACGAAGGGCGTCTGGAGACGATGGGAGCAAAATTTCAGCAGCCCGATCATGCGATCCAAAAGCAGGAATTGAAGGAAATGCTAGTGGAAGCCCTCAAAAAACTGACAGAAAAAGAGCAGAATGTCATCACATTATATTACTACGAAGAATTGACATTAAAAGAGATTAGTCAGATATTGAGTGTTTCGGAGTCGAGAGTTTCCCAGCTTCATACAAAAGCATTGAAAAAAATTAAGGAGCAGTTAGGGGACTCCGTTGATTTACTTAGTTTGTTCTAATTAGAAATAGGAGGATACTTATGGCGGCAAATGGTTATTTTCAGGTAGTAGCAGAAGATGGAAGAATGTGGCTGAAAATTTTTGCACCGGAAGAAGGTGAAGTGGATATTTCGCCGGAGATGGTTATGAAATATTTGGATGCCATTTCGTTTCCGGATTATGACCAGGTGGCACTTGACCAGTATTTAAAGCGTAAAGAATTCGATTCGATGTTTATGCTGTACGAAGGAGAAATTATACCGGAAAGCGAAAAATGTATTGTTACCATCACGCCAAATGGAGAGCGCGCATTTGCACGGTTTTATCCGCCGACTACAGGGGGCGCAAGCCTGACAGAAGATGATATTGTTTCGGATTTACAGATGGCAGGTGTCCGTCATGGAATCCGCAAAAAAGCAATTGAACATTTTTTACAGAATCATGCCTATGAAAAGGACTATCTGATTGCTGAGGCAACGATGCCGGTTCAGGGATACAGTGCAAAAATCAGGTATTATTTTGATATAAATACGACTGCCCGTCCGAAATTAAATGAAGATGGCAGCGTTGATTTTCATCAATTGGGAAATATTAAGTCGGTTAAAGAAGGAGATAAACTTGCGACACTTACGCCGGCGTATCGTGGAAAAGCGGGTGTATCTGTATTAGGTAAACCAATGATGCCGAAAAAAGTGAGAAACCGTGTGCTTCGTTTTGGACGTAATATACGGATTTCAGAGGATAAGTGTACGATTTATTCGAAAGTTTCCGGACATGTAACCTTAGTTGATGATATGGTTATGGTTTCTGATGTTTACCGGGTTCCCGCAAATGTTGATTCATCAACCGGAGACATTGATTATAAGGGAACGGTAGAAGTGACAGGAAATGTCACAACCGGATTTGCTGTTAAAGCCGAGGGCGATATTATTGTGAATGGTGTTGTGGAAGGTGCAACGCTTATTTCCGGTGGTAATATTGTTCTCAAACGAGGCATGCAGGGGATGGATCGTGGTATGCTTCAGGCAGAAGGCAATATTACTGCAAAATTTTTGGAAAACTGTAAGGTTCGATGTAAAGGTATGCTCAAAGCCGATGCCATTTTGCACAGTGACGTGGAATGTCAGGAAAATGTTGATATATTGGGAAAAAAAGGCTTGATTAACGGCGGAAGTTTATCAACTTATGCCGATGTTCATGCGACAACGCTTGGCTCAACAATGGGTGCTTCAACGAAAATCAAGATTATTTCAGATAAAGAATTGATTATTCGGGCGAATGAAATCAAGGCAGAAGTGGAGAATAAGGAAGAGACGCTTCAGAAAATTGATGAAGTTGTAAATCGGGTCAAGGGGCAGTTAGCGTCTAATCAGGAGGTGCTGCCGGAACAGATGAATTATTTGAAACAGGCAACGGTGAATAAGCCGCTTCTTGTGAAACAGATTCGAGAACTGCGCGAAGAAAGAGAAAAACTATTAGTAAGGATTGAAAAAAATAAACATTCCTGTATCCGGGTGGAAGGAGCCGTGTATTCAGGAATTGATATTACAGTAAAGGATGTTAGTAAAGTTCAGCATGAGCAGGTTTCTCACTGCCGCTTTGTAAGAGACGGTGCAGATGTACGGATTGTTGGATTGTAAGAAAAAAAGGAGGCGTTTTCTATGTCTATGGGTTCAATTGATGCAGTTACTATGGCGCCAAGAACGCTGAATGCGGCAGATGCACAGGGCCGTGAGTTGAATCAGAATCAGCATATTTATGACCAGAATGGCATTCAGTTTCAGCAGGAAGTAAGGCGTGAAAGCAGACAAACAGTAGAAACGCAGGAAAGCGAAACAAAGGATTACGATAAGAAAGGAAACGGAAAAGGGACAGGTGCGAAAAATTCCTCAAAAAAGAAACAAAAACAGGAAAAAAAGGAACGATTAGCACCTCGTTCGACCGGAAGTTTTGATATTACGATTTAAGAAGAAGGATGGATTATGACAGCGATAGAAATCATATTGATTATTATTGGCTTTCTCTGCCTGTGTGTAAGCTGCTTTGTGGCAAAAAAGAATAGCGGTTTTGCAGAGGGGGAAAAGGAAAGTTTAAGTTCCGAACTTTGGACAGAGAAAGAAGAAGAAAAAATCAAAGAACGTGTCGGAGAAATTTTATCCGAGAGACAGGATGAATTAGTGGACACGACTGAGGAGCGGATGAATCGTTTGTGCAATGATAAAATCATGGCGGTGGATGAATTTTCACAGCAGATTTTGGAAAAAATTGATGCCAACCATCAGGAAGTTGTCTTTATGTACAACATGCTGAGTGAAAAAGAAAAAGAATTGAAAGAATTTATGTCGAAACCGGTGAAGAAAGAATCCATGGCTGAAACACGTATGGCATCGGAACCGGCGGTTTCAAATCGGATGGATTTAAATCCGGTCACGGCTTCCCAGACAGCGATTTCACGTCTGACTGCAAATACACAAGAAGCAGAAAAGAAAAAAACGGTAAAAAAAGCAGAGCCAAAAAAGGCAGTAAAAAATGAAACATCCAAACCTGAAATGTCAGTGGCAGGGCAGGGGAATGTAAATGAAAAGATTAAGGAATTACACAAACAGGGAAAATCTGTTTTAGAAATATCAAAACAACTAAATATCGGACAGGGTGAAGTAAAACTTGTTCTTGCACTTTATGGGGGGGATAACAAATGAAGATGAGGTATTTCCTCCGGGGACTTGGCGTGGGTGTTTTACTTGCAACACTGTTATTGTGTATTAGCTACCGCGGACAAAACAGCGAAAATTCAATTATTAAACAGGCTAAAGAACTTGGTATGCAATTTCCGGAAAAAACACCGGATACGCTGATACAGCCGTCAGTTGCGCCTTCACAGGCAGCGACGGGACAGGCAGTGGCAGTACAGTCTAAGAAGCCAGTTCGGACGAAAACACCGGATTCTACGGCTGCACAGAAAGCAACAAAAGAGCCAAAAGAAACACAGAAACCAAGTGAGAAAACACGTTCCTTTACAGTGCGGAGCGGTCTTTTGTCAAGTTCTGTTTCCCGTGAATTAAAAGAGGCTGGTTTTATTAAGGATGCCGATAAATTTGACCATTATTTAGAAAAAAGCGGTTTGGCAAAAAAATTAATTGCCGGCGATTATAAAATACCGGTTGGCGCATCGCAGGAAGAAGTTGCGCGGATTATTACCGGTGGAAAATAATACTTGCAATTTTGTTCGGTTTATGATATTATAAATCGGATTGAAAAAATCACATTCGCCGATTTTTGCTATGGTGCTGTCTTTTTTTGCGAAGACAGTGTAACAAAAAGAAGAAGCGGATGGAAGAAAAAACCAAATGGAGGTACGAAATAATGAGTGTTATTTCAATGAAACAGTTACTGGAAGCAGGTGTTCATTTTGGACATCAGACAAGAAGATGGAACCCTAAAATGGCTGAGTACATCTACACAGAGAGAAATGGTATTTATATCATTGATCTTCAGAAATCTGTAGGTAAAGTAGATGAAGCTTACAATGCAGTAAAAGATATTGCAGCAGAAGGTGGCAAAATCCTTTTCGTAGGTACCAAAAAACAGGCTCAGGATTCTATTAAAGCAGAAGCAGAGCGCTGCGGTATGTACTATGTAAACGAGAGATGGCTCGGTGGTATGCTTACAAACTTCGAGACAATCCAGACTCGTATTAAGAGATTAAAAGCAATCGAGAAAATGTCAGAAGATGGAACTTTCGATGTTCTGCCTAAGAAAGAGGTTATTAACCTTAAGAAAGAATGGGCAAAACTTGAGAAGAATCTTGGCGGTATCAAAGACATGAAAGATATCCCGGATGCAATCTTTGTAGTGGATCCGAAAAAAGAGAGAATTTGTATTCAGGAAGCACACATCCTTGGTATTCCTTTGATTGGTATTGTAGATACAAACTGTGATCCGGAAGAACTTGATTATGTAATTCCTGGTAACGACGATGCAATTCGTGCCGTTAAATTGATTGTTTCTAAGATGGCAGACGCTGTTATTGAGGCAAATCAGGGCGAGTCTTTAGCAGAAGAGACAGAAGAAGCATCTGAGGCAGAAGCAGAGTAAGAAAGAGAAAGGTAGGATTTAAAAATGGCTATTTCAGCATCAATGGTAAAAGAGTTAAGAGAAAAAACAGGTGCCGGCATGATGGATTGTAAGAAGGCACTTACAAATACAGATGGTGATATGGACAAGGCTGTTGAATGGCTTCGCGAGAATGGTCTTGCAAAGGCAGAGAAGAAAGCCGGACGTATCGCTGCTGAGGGTATTGTTAAGACAAACATCAGTGAAGATGGCAAGAAAGCAGCTATCGTTGAAGTAAACAGCGAGACTGACTTTGTAGCAAAGAATGAGAAATTCCAGGATTTCGTTGCTGCTGTAGCAGATCAGGTAAATGCTTCCTCTGCTGCTGATATTGATGCCTTTTTGGCTGAGCCATGGGCTGGTGATTCTTCTAAGACAGTAAAAGAAGAACTTGCTTCTATGGTTGCTACCATCGGTGAGAACATGAATATCCGTCGTTTTGAGAAAGTAACCTGCGACAATGGTATTGTTGTTGATTACATTCACGCCGGCGGTAAAATCGGTGTTTTGATTGCTGCTGAGACAGATAACACCGGAGCAGAAGTAGTTGAGTGCTTGAAAAACGTAGCAATGCAGATTGCTGCTATGAATCCTCAGTATCTTTCATCCGATGATGTATCCGATGAATACAAAGAGAGAGAAAAAGCAGTTCTTCTTGCTCAGGCGAAAAACGACCCTAAGAATGCAAACAAACCGGATAATATCATTGAGAAAATGATTATCGGACGTTTGAACAAAGAGCTGAAAGAAGTATGTCTGACCGAGCAGGTTTATGTAAAAGCTGAGAACAAAGAGACTGTTGCTAAGTATGTAGAATCTGTTGCAAAAGCAGTTGGATGCAACCTGACACTTAAGAGCTTCGTTCGTTTCGAGACCGGTGAAGGCCTTGAGAAGAAAGAAGAAGACTTCGCAGCAGAAGTTGCCGCTCAGATGGGTAACTAAGAAATATTTCTTGGTACAGATAAGGCAAGAGAATATAGCATTTTTTAGTTCAATATTTGATTGAAATAATAAGACATCATTGTTTGCTAAGATGTAGACGATGATGTCTTTTTGCTTCCGTAGTTTAGAAAGAAAAAACATCCACCTATCATTGAACTATTCCAGTAAATATGCTACAATTTATATATCATACATTATAAATGAGGGGCATGGATAAAAAGCGCATGGATGAGAAGGAACGATACCAAAAAGCTGAGGCTTTTGCAACAGAAAAACATAAGGGGCAGTTCCGCATTGGCGGCGAACCGTATATTATGCATCCTTTAGCGGTGGCGGAAATCGTGAGAAATCAAGGCTATGGGATGGACTACCAGATTACAGCTTTATTTCACGATTTGTTAGAGGACACCGATGCGACCGAAGAGGAGATTTTTGATCTTGGTGGTGCGCGGGTGTTAGAAGCGGTGCGCCTTTTGACAAAACAAGAAGGATATGTCATGGCTGAATATGTGGCAGGAATCCGCACAAACCCAATTGCATTTGTTGTGAAAGCGGCTGACCGGTTACATAATTTGAGAACCGCTTTTTGTACGGATGAGGCGTTTCGGAGAGCGTATGTTCTGGAAACGCGGCAGTGGTATATGGATTTCTCGGATGAAATTAAAGAGGCGGCAGAAGAGCTCGCAAAAACAGTCCCTGGTTTCACAAAAACAGACAGCGCAAGTGTAGACAAATGAGAAAAAACATGTGGAAATATTTTTATAATATGATATAATATGAGTAAGTGTGTGCAAAGTACGGAAAGGAGAAACCATATGTTTGAAAATGGGAGAAAAACGATTGGTGTAATTCTTTGTGATGTGTCATCACATTATCAGGAACAAATCTGCCAGACGTTGTCGATGTATGCAAAAGAGGCAGATTATAATTTAGCGTATTTTACATTCTTTTCGTGCTATGGAACCGAAACAACAAGAAATGGCAGAGGAGAAGCAAATATTGTTCACTTGATTCCGTTTGAGAAATTGGATGCTATTATTTTATGCCACGACACTTTGGTGAATAAACCGGCGCTTGATTATGTGGTTGACAGTATTGAGAAAAAATGTGACTGCCCGGTTGTTACACTGCGTCATGACTTAAAGGATTACCCGGCGGTGTTAGTGAATCAGGAACACCGCATAGAAGATTTGGTGTACCATTTTGTGGATGAACACCATAAAACAAAAATTGCATTTATGTCGGGACCGTTTGACCATCCGGATACGATTACAAGACTGGCTGATTATAAACGGGCTTTGGCAAACCGTGGGATTCCATTTGATGAACGCATGGTATATGAAGGGGATTATTGGACGAAGAAAGCGAAAGAAGCAGCCGATTACTTTACGATGGAACTGGCTGAAAAACCGGAAGTAATTGTGTGTGCAAATGATTATATGGCAAGTTCTTTAATGAACGAATTGATTGCTAAAGGTTTTCTGGTACCGGATGACATTGCCGTTTCCGGCTTTGATAATATATGGGAATCTTCGATTACCCTCCCACCGATTACGACAGTTTCTGTGCCGGTTCATGATATGGTGAAACAGGCGGTTGGGCTTATTGAAGCCATGTGGCGTGGCGAAACAGTACCACAGAAAAGTTATGTGAATTCCGAAGTGATTTTCCGTAATTCCTGTGGCTGTGAGACATTTAATATGCAGTCGATGTTAGCCAAACGTGTTCGTCAGATGAATGAATACCAGAGTATTATGGAGTCAAATCAGAGTAACACATATATGTTTATTGATTTGTCAGATCTTGATCATGTGGACGGCATTGAAAAGTCACTCCGTATAGGTGCGAATGACCATATTGACAGTTTTTTTATCTGCTTAGGTGAAGGACGCGGTGAGCAGTATCCGAAATACTGTTCTCCGGCAAACGGCTTTGCTAAGAAGAGTAAAGTTGTTGGCGGTTTGTTTCATAAAAGAGCCTGTGTGTTTGATGTATTTGAAACTTCACAGCTTTTGCCAAAAGATGTATCGGAAGATAAGCCGATGATTTATTATTTTTTCCCGATTCATAACAACCAGTTTTCTTACGGTTATCTGGCTGTGTCTTATGAGGATAATTACAGCACAAATAAGACATTTAATAACTGGCTTGCAATTCTTGGCAATGCGCTAGAGATGATTCGCATTAAACAGAAAAACCAGGGACTTCTTCAGGAATTGAACAATTTATATGTCCATGATGCACTGACCGGTTTATACAACCGGAGAGGATTTGATTCCGTTTCCCTTGAAAAATATAAAAGGGCGAAAAAGGAGAAGAAGTCATTTGTAATATTTGCTATTGATATGGATAATCTGAAAGTGGTCAATGACCGTTTTGGACATATGAATGGAGATTTGGCACTGCGGACAATTGGTGAGGCGATGCAGGCGGTGGCAGGAAAAGAAGATGCTTGTGCCCGTGTCGGCGGCGATGAATATAATGTCGTTGGAATTGGTTATACAGAAGATATGGCAGAGCAGTTTGTAAAGGATTTTAATGGGTATCTGGAAGACTTTAATGAAGAGAGTGAACTACCATATCTGGTAAAGGCAAGTGTTGGTTACTGTCTTTTGGAATCCGAAAAGGAGAGAGACTTAGAGGACTGCGTGAATGCGGCAGATGGTAAATTGTATGAGTATAAGCGCGATAAGAAGAAAAAGAAATTAGATAACGTGCTGCGAGAAATGGAAGGATAAGGAGGTCGCTGTTAGGTGACAGGAAATACAGTTCATGCAGCGGAGGCTGCTTATCGGAAGAAAAGGGTAAAGCGAATTAAGAAAATTATTGTAGGGACAGCTATTGTACTTTTGTTACTGCCTACGATAATGTGTTTGTTTTTATTAGTGAAGGTTCATTCACTGGAAAAGCAGATTGAGACGATTACCAAGGTGTCGGATTCGGGTGTTGTCAAAGCACAGGAAAAAGAGGTGAAGACAACGAAAGCGCCAAAAAAGGCAACGACTGCCGAGCCAACGATAAAACCAACGGATGATACAACTACAAAAAAGGTTTATCTGACTTTTGATGATGGTCCGGGAAGCCAGTCGGGGAAAATTTTGGATATACTGAAAAAGAACCATGTGAAAGCAACTTTTTTTGTGACAGGAAAAGAGGACGCTTCGTCGAAGAAAATATATCAGCGGATTGTAAAAGAAGGCCACACGTTAGCAATGCATTCTTATTCACACATTCAGGATGTGATTTATGATTCTAAAGAGGCTTTTGAGAAAGATTTAAAGCAAATCAACCGTTGCTTATATGAAGCAACCGGAGTACACACGAAGTTTTATCGTTTTCCGGGAGGAAGCAGTACGCAGAATACATCACTTCCAATCCAGAATTTTATTGATGTGTTAAAGAAAAACCATTATCTGTATTTAGACTGGAATGTTATCAGTCCTGATATCAATAATGCAAATGCCACAAAAGAACAAGTGGTAACCGGCGTTATGCAGGGCGTTGATGCATATGATACAGCAGTTGTACTTATGTATGATGTGGCAGACAAACCGATGACGGTAAAAGCACTGCCATCTATTATAAAACAAATTAAGGCTAAAAATTATGAATTGTTGCCGGTGGATGAGTCGATGATACTCATTCAGCACAACAATGGAAATCAGGAGGAAGGAAAATGAGTTTTTTTAAGGACTTAAAAGAGGATATTGCTCAGTCCGTAAATGAGTTGACAGAGAGTCTGGATGAAAATCTGGCAGTGGATGATGAGAAAACAAAAGAGACAGTTTCGATGAGTGAATTGACAACCGATTTTCCGCCGGAAGAACCGACAGAAGAGGTTCCGGAATTAGTTGTGGAAAATAATGAGACGGAAGAAAATGAAATTGCGGTGGCTGCAGAGCCGGAAGAAGTAATAGAGGAGTCTGTGGAAGCACCGGTGGAAGAAGTAGTAGATGAGCCGGAGGAAATTGAAGAATCGGTTGAAGATTACGAGGAGGAAGACGTCATGAACGAAGAAGTAATGGAAGAAGCAATGGAAGGAGCAAGCATTGATAATACACCGGTGGAAGAGGTGGAAGATGATGCACAGGAAGTTACCGTAATTACGAAAGGAACAACCATTAACGGTGGCATCAAATCCGATACATCACTCGTTGTAAAAGGTACCATTGAAGGTGATGTAGAATGTGAGGGCAAATTAACAATTACCGGTAAAGTAGCAGGTAATACAATTGCTTCCGAAATTTATGTGAACACACCAAGACTGGAAGGTGATATTAACAGTCGTGGTATTGTAAAAATTGATGTAGGAACAGTCGTAATTGGCAGTATTAGCTGTACTTCCGTACTGGTTGCAGGTGCAGTAAAAGGAAACATTGAAGTAAATGGTCCTGTTATTGTGGATTCTACAGCGGTAGTGAAAGGTGATATTAAAGCAAAATCCATTCAGATTAACAGTGGAGCTGTTATTGATGGACATTGCTCTTTGGCATATGCCGATGTGGATTTGGATTCATTCTTTGAATAAGAAATATAACAGGAGGCTATTTCGCAATGAGCAAATATAAAAGAGTATTATTGAAATTAAGCGGTGAGGCTTTGGCAGGAGACAAGGGGACCGGTTTTGACGAGGCAACCTGTGTACCGGTTGCAAAACAGATTAAAGATTTGGTGGATGCCGGAACTGAAGTTGCCATTGTAATCGGTGGCGGAAACTTCTGGCGCGGACGTTCCAGTGAGACGATAGACCGCACCAAAGCAGACCAGATTGGTATGATGGCTACGGTTATGAACTGCATTTATATGTCAGAAATCTGTCGTTCCGTAGGACTTATGACACAAGTATTAACACCATTTTCCTGTGGTTCTTTTACGAAGTTATTTTCCAAAGACCGCGTCAACAAATATCTCGGCAAAGGAATGGTAGTATTCTTTGCCGGTGGAACCGGACATCCGTATTTTTCAACCGATACCGCAACGGCACTTCGTGCGATTGAAATTGATGCCGATATTATTCTCGCAGCGAAATCCATTGATGGTGTATATGATTGCGACCCGGCAGTAAATCCGGATGCGAAAAAGTATGATTCAATGCAGATGGCAGATATTGTTGACAACAAACTCGGTGTTGTAGATTTGGCGGCCGCCGTGCTTTGTCTGGAAAATAAAATGCCAATGCTGATTTTTGGTCTGAATGAAGAAAACAGTATTGCAAACGCCGTAGCAGGAAAGAGCAACGGTACGATTATTACTGTGGATTAATGGAGGTTAAACAGTCATGGAATTAAATCAATATGAAGAGAAGATGAAAAAGTCACTTGCTAATCTGGAAGAAGAATATGGTGCAATTCGTGCCGGACGTGCAAATCCAAGAATTTTAGACCGTATTCAGGTGGATTATTATGGAACACCGACTTCCTTGCAGGGCGTTGCCAATATTTCTGTACCGGAAGCCCGCATGATTCAGATTCAGCCGTGGGATGCCGGTCTTATTAAAGATATCGAGAAAGCAATTTTGGCTTCGGATTTGGGACTTACACCGGCAAACGATGGAAAAGTGATTCGTCTGGTATTTCCGGAACTTACGGAGGAACGCCGTAAAGAATTAGTAAAAGACGTTAAGAAAAAAGGTGAGGAAACTAAGGTTGCTATTCGAAACATTCGTAGAGATGCCAACGATGCTGTGAAAAAAGAAGCAAAGGCAAACGAGATTTCAGAAGACGACCAGAAACAGTTAGAAGACAAGATTCAGAAACTTACCGATGGGTATGTAAAGAAAATTGATCAGGCAATTGATGCAAAATCAACAGAAGTAATGACCGTATAGAAGGAATTTCGGTGCATGTGTGCCGGATATTAGGACAGCCTGTTCCTGCTTTGCAGGAGTCTTGTCTGTCCTTCCTTTTTTTAGAAGATGGAGGAATTTTTATGGAACGTTCAGAATTAAATGCGCCAAACCATGTTGCCATTATTTTGGATGGTAACGGAAGATGGGCAAAAAAACGATTGCTGCCACGTAAAGCAGGGCATGTTGCCGGAAGTAAAACCGTGGAGCAGATTTGTGAGGATGCCTATAATCTTGGGATAAATTATCTTACCGTATATGCGTTTTCTACGGAGAATTGGAAACGGCCACAGGATGAGGTTAATGCGCTGATGAAACTTCTCAGACAGTATTTGAAAGACTGCATTAAGAGAAGTACAAAAAATAATATGTGCGTTCGTGTAATTGGTGATATTACTCCGTTAGAAGAGGACATGAAACAGAGTATCAAAGAACTAGAAGAAGCAACAAAAGATAATACCGGACTTCATTTTCAGGTTGCTTTAAACTATGGGAGCCGGGATGAAATGACACGTGCGATGAGAAAGATGACAGCGGATGTTAAAGACGGTAAAGTAAAGCCTGAGGATATCAGTGAGGAATTGTTTGCCGGATATTTGGACACCAAAGGTCTTCCGGATCCGGATTTGTTGATTCGTACAAGTGGGGAAGAAAGACTTTCTAACTTTATGCTTTGGCAGCTTGCTTATACCGAATTTTATTTTACGGATGTTTTGTGGCCGGATTTTAATAAAAAAGAATTACAAAAAGCGATTGATTATTATAACAAAAGAGACCGTCGCTTTGGAGGAGTTTAGGAGGAGCAAATCATGTTTTTTACTCGTTTAATTAGTGGGATTGTCTTAGTGCTTGCCGCTATTTTCGTCTTTGTTCAGGGAGGTTATTTTTTGCTTTTTGCGCTCGGCATTTTGTCACTTCTTGGTTTATATGAACTGCTGCGTGTACTTCAGATGGAAAAATCTTCTCTGGCAGTGGTGACGTATGTGGCGACTGCGGTATATTATAGCATGCTTTGTATCTATGGAGGAATTGACTGGCTGTTGTTGGGACTGCTCATATTTATGATGCTTGCCCTGTTAGTGATTTATGTATTTTCTTATCCAAAGTTACGAATTGAAGATATTACGAAAGCAGTGTTTGTTTTTTTGTATGTAAGTGTTTTGTTCAGTTATATTGCAAGAACGAGAGATTTAGTTGCCGGAAACTGGTTAGTATGGCTGATTATAATTTCTGCCTGGGGCTCTGACACATTTGCTTATGTGACCGGTGTTCTGATTGGAAAACATCATTTCTCAGAACTGAGTCCGAAAAAGACGGTTGAGGGCTGCATTGGTGGTGTTGTCGGTGCCGGACTGCTTGGTTTTTGCTATGCCTTTTTCTTTCCGGAATATGCCGCTTTTACAGCAAATCCATATATCGTATTTCCGTTGGTTACAGTGATTGGAGCGTTGATTTCGCAGGTTGGTGATTTAACAGCCTCTGCGATTAAAAGAAATTATGAAATCAAGGATTATGGAAAGATAATTCCCGGACATGGCGGCGTATTAGACCGGTTCGACAGTGTAATATTTGTAGCACCTTTTGTTTATTATTTATTAGCCCTTACAATGAATCTTGGCTGATTGGGAGGAATTGAAATTGAAAAGAGTAACGATTCTTGGAGCGACTGGTTCCATTGGAACACAGACGTTGGATGTTATTTCACAGAATTCGGACGATTTTGAAGTGGTTGCTCTGACGGCGAGTGAGAGTGTAGAAAAAATGGCAGAATTGATTCAGCGTTTCTGTCCGTCTTATGCCGTTATGAAAAATGAAGAAAAGGCGGAAGAGTTAAGAAAATTGCTGCCGAATCATTCCTGTGAGATTTTATACGGAATGGATGGCTTTGTTGCGGTTTCTACTCTGCCAAATGTAGATGTGGTAGTTGCTGCGATGGTTGGCATGATTGGACTTCGCCCGGTCATGGAGGCAATCCGTGCGGGAAAGGATATTGCCCTTGCCAATAAAGAAACATTGGTGACGGCAGGACATATCATTATGCCGCTTGCTAAAGAATACGGCGTGTCAATTCTTCCGGTAGACAGTGAACATTCCGCTATTTTCCAGTGTTTAAACGGTGAGAAAAAGTCACAGATTGAAACTCTTTTTCTGACAGCGTCCGGCGGGCCGTTCCGCCACGGTACGAAAGAGGAACTGGAAAAAGTAACGGTAGAACAGGCACTTATGCATCCGAACTGGAGCATGGGGGCAAAAATTACAATTGATTCAGCGACGATGATAAATAAAGGTCTGGAAATGATTGAGGCAAAGTGGCTGTTTGATGTGGATATCGATAAAATTCATGTGTTGGTTCAGCCTAAAAGCGTGATTCATTCCATGGTTGGCTTTGTTGACGGTGCTGTGATGGCGCAGCTTGGAACACCGGACATGAGGCTTCCGATTCAGTATGCCCTATATTATCCGGAGCGTAATTATTTGGGCGGAGAAAGGCTTAATTTTGAGGCATTAGCGGATATTCAATTTGAAAAACCAAATACGGATGTTCTGCGGGGAATCCCAATTGCTGTGGGGGCAAGCCGGATTGGCGGCAGTATGCTGACTGCGATGAATGCGGCGAATGAGTATGCAGTTGCGAGATTTTTAAAGAAAGACATCGCTTTTTTACAAATTTATGATATGATAGAATATGCTATGAGTAAACATCAGGTAATTAAGCATCCTGATTTGTCTCAGATTTTAGAAACCGAAAGGGAAACATATGAACGTTTAAATAAAGATTGGAGGAATGTAAGCAGATGAGTGCATGGACCATTTTTTTGGCAATTTTAGTTTTTAGTGTAATTATTTTATTTCATGAATTTGGACATTTTATCGTGGCAAAATGGAATAAGGTGAAAGTTTTAGAGTTTTCGCTTGGTATGGGGCCGCGTTTGATTTCATGGGTGAAAACAAGTGAGGGAAGAAAAATCATGTTTTTGAAATCCTCCGCGTTTTTAGAAGAACACCCGGAGTATAATGAGCAGACAATTTATTCTTGGAAACTGCTTCCTTTTGGCGGTTCCTGTATGATGTTAGGTGAAGAAGAGGATATCGCAGATGATTCTTCCTTCAGCAGAAAATCCGTTTATGCGCGGATGGCAATTATTTTTGCGGGACCATTTTTTAACTTCATTTTAGCATTTATATTTTCTGTTATACTGACTGCGGTAATGGGATATCAAAGTCCACAGATTACAGTTGTGGCTGACAACACACCGGCACAAAAGAGTGGTTTGCAGGTTGGCGATGTAGTCAAAGAAATCAATGGGAAAACGATGACAATTGACGGTGATATCAGTTTGTATACCGCTTATTATGGCTTTCCTAAGGGCGAAGATGTGACGATGGTCGTAGAGCGTGACGGTCAGGAAAAAACGATTGTCATGAAACCGGAACTTATGAAAGATGCAAGTGGAAATGAAAATTACCGTATCGGAATTAACCACGGAAAGTGGGAAAAAGTAGGTATTCTTGGCAATTTGAAGTATTCCACTTATGAAATGAAGTATTGGATTGAAACGGTTGTAAAGAGCCTGCAGGGACTGGTGACAAAACGCTTTAAGGCAAGTGATGTGTCAGGACCGGTCGGCATTGTATCAACGATGGGCAAAAACATCGAAGCCAGTGGTGACAAAGACAATGGCGGCGGACCGGGTATGATGGTTATGAGCATGATTTACTGGTGTATTATGTTATCTGCCAACCTTGGCGTTATGAATTTACTTCCGATTCCGGCATTGGATGGCGGACGGTTACTGTTTTTGATTATTGAGTGGATTCGCAGAAAACCGATGAATCCAAAATATGAGGGCTATGTTAATATGGCAGGTTTTATGCTCTTGATGCTGTTAATGGTGGTCATTCTTGGGCATGATATTATCAATTTGTTCTAGTAAAAGGGGTTGAAAAGAATGCGTCATAAAACAAAGGAAATTCAGATTGGAAAAGTGACAATCGGCGGCACAAATCCGATTGCCATTCAGTCTATGACAAATACGAAAACAGAAGATGTGAAAGCAACGGTATCTCAGATTTTGCAGCTGGAGAAGGCAGGCTGTGAAATTATCCGCTGTGCCATTCCGACCATGGAAGCGGCAAAATCTTTGGAAGAGATAAAAAAACAGATTCACATTCCTTTGGTGGCGGACATTCATTTTGATTACCGTCTTGCCATTGCGGCGGTGGAACACGGTGCAGATAAAATAAGAATTAATCCGGGAAACATTGGCAGCAATGAGAGAATAAAGGCAGTGGTTGACTGCTGTAAAGAGCGTCAGGTGCCAATTCGTGTAGGCGTAAACAGTGGCTCTCTGGAAAAAAATCTGGTTGAGAAATATGGTGGCGTCACGGCACGGGGGCTGGTTGAAAGTGCACTTGACAAGGTGTCCATAATTACGGACATGGGATATGATAATCTTGTAATCAGCATCAAGTCCTCTGATGTTTTAATGTGTATCAGGGCGCATGAAGAACTGGCAAAGCAGACGGATTTTCCACTGCATGTAGGAATTACGGAATCGGGAACGGTGTATTCGGGAAGTGTTAAATCGGCAGTTGGTCTTGGTACAATTTTGTATCAGGGAATTGGCGATACTATCCGTGTTTCTCTTACCGGAGACCCTGTGAAAGAGGTGCAGGCAGCTAAACTGATTTTGCAGACATTAGGACTTTATAAAGGTGGTGTACAGGTTGTATCCTGTCCGACCTGCGGACGTACCCAGATTGATTTGATTTCATTGGCCGGTAAAGTAGAAGAAATGGTGAAAGATTTTGATTTGGATATCAAAGTTGCCGTTATGGGCTGTGCAGTAAATGGTCCGGGTGAGGCAAAGGAAGCCGATATCGGGATTGCCGGAGGAATTGGTGAAGGTTTATTAATTAAGAAGGGCGAAATTGTAAAGAAAGTGCCGGAAAGCGAGTTGTTAGAGACTTTGCGGCAGGAACTTTTACACTGGAAAGATTGAGAAAGGGTTGATTTTTGTGGTACATTTTTTTGAAGCATTTCCGGAATTATCAATCGAGGACTCCTTATATAATTATTTTTCAGGAACTATGGTGGAGAAGGTCAGCGCATCGCGTACGAAGATGCTGGCCTTTATTTACTGTCAAAGTGACCAGCTGCTTCACAGACGAACGATACATACGATGGAGCATGCTTTGTATTCGCAGGTGTTCCGTAAAATGGGAGTGCAGCCAAAGTTAGAGATGTATTACCCGTTTGCAGCGTCTTATGAGGTGGATGAACTGGTGGAAAAATGCGAAGATATTTTAAAAGAAGAGTTAAAAGAACATGACACGGTTGAACATATGAAATTTTGCAGCCATCCATTTGAAGTGGAGGGAAACTCGATTGTTTTAACTTGTGATGATGATTTTCTGTGTCATGAAAAAAGTAAAGAAATTAAAGAATTTTTATCCAAACGATTAAAACGCAGTTTTGGTCAGGAAGTCGATATTTCTTTTCGCTATGAGAAAAAGGAAAGAAAGATTGATAGAAAGCCGGAAATTTACACCGTAGTACGAAAAAAAGAAGAGAAAGAAAATGAAGAAGCGGTGGAAGAGGCACGCCAGATACAAAAAAAGAAAACATATGTGGCAAAGAAAAAAAAGACAAGAGATCCCAGTGTGTTTTTTGGCTCCAATGTGGAAGGGGCAGTTATGCCAATCAGCGATATTGTGGACGAAATTGGAGAAGTCGTTATCGCCGGTATGATTCGAAGTGTGGAAGAACGAGAATTCAGTAATGGTGAAAAATTGATAATTTCTTTTGCTATTACGGATTTTACCGATACGATTCGCTGTCTTATGTTTGTGAAAAAAACAAAGGCAGAGGAATTGTCTCTTTCTGAGTTTATAAAGGGCGGAAATTATGTAAAAGTAAAAGGGCATGCTTCTTTTGATGATTATTCAAAGGAACTTGTCATTAAAAACATAGATGGTGCCAAAGAAATTGATGATTTCCGCGTTGGCAGAAAAGACGAGGCACCGGTAAAACGTGTGGAACTTCATGCACATACGCAGATGAGTGATATGGATGCGGTGGTAGACTGTCAGAAATTGGTAACAAGAGCACAGGAGTGGGGACACCCTGCCATTGCAATTACTGACCATGGTGTTGTTCAGTCTTTTGCGGATGCCGACCATGCCATTAAAGATGATAATTTTAAGGTGATTTATGGCTGTGAGGCATACTTAGTAGACGATTTGGACGATACCGTTGTAAATGAAGAAGGGCAGACTTTGCAGGATTCGTTTGTTGTCTTTGACTTGGAAACAACCGGTTTTTCGCCAACGAGAAACCGCATTATTGAAATTGGTGCGGTAAAAGTGGAAAAGGGAAAAATCACGGACCGCTTCAGTACATTTGTAAATCCGGAGGTAGCAATTCCACCGAGAATTACTGACGTGACAAGTATTACGGATGACATGGTAAGTGATGCACCAAAAATCGAGACGATACTTCCGGAATTCCTTGACTTTTGCAAGGGGTGTGTATTAGTTGCCCACAATGCCGGATTTGACTATAGTTTTATCTGCAAAAAAGGAGCCGAGCAGGGCAGAGATATTCATTATACGGTTGTAGATACGGTTGGTGTGGCACGTGTGTTATTTCCACATCTGGCGAAATATACGCTTGATAATGTGGCAAAGACGATGAAGATTTCACTTGTGAATCACCATCGCGCGGTCGAAGATGCTGAGGCAACTGCGGAAATTTTTGAGAAAATGATCCGAATGTTAGAAAAACAGGGCATTACAGATTTGAAGGCGTTATATGAGAGGACGCATTCGGCACCGGAAATCATTAAGAAAAAGCCGAGTTATCATGCGATTATTCTTGCAAAAAATGAAGTTGGACGTGTGAATTTGTATCATCTGGTATCAATGGCACATTTGGATTATTATGCCAGACGTCCACGTATTCCAAAGAGTCAGTTAATGAAATACAGGGAAGGATTGATTCTTGGTTCGGCATGTGAGGCGGGCGAACTGTACCGTGCACTGTTAGATGATGCAGACGAGGAGAGAATTGAAGAATTGGTGGATTTCTATGATTATCTGGAAATTCAGCCGATTGGCAACAATGAATTTATGTTTGACAAGGAAAAAGGTGCCTACGCAAACATCAATACATGGGATGATTTAAAGGAAATGAATCGCCGGATTGTAAGGCTTGGCGAAAAATATAACAAGCCTGTCTGCGCTACCTGTGATGTCCATTTCCTTGACCCGGAGGATGATATTTACCGTACAATTCTGCTTGCCGGTAAAAAGATGGATGATGGTAAACAGCCGCCACTTTATTTTAGAACAACTGAGGAGATGCTCTCGGAATTTTCCTACTTAGGAGAGGAAAAAGCAGAAGAAGTTGTTATAACGAATACGAATTTGATTGCCGATCAGATTGAGAAGATATCGCCGGTATTTCCGGATAAATGTCCGCCGGTTATTGAAAATTCCGATCAGGAGCTTCGTGATATTTGTTACAATAAGGCGCACAGTATGTACGGGGAAAATTTACCGGTGCAGGTTTCGGAGCGGCTGGAGAGGGAGTTAAACTCCATTATTTCCAACGGATTTGCCGTAATGTATATTATTGCACAGAAGCTTGTGTGGAAATCGAATGAGGACGGGTATCTTGTTGGTTCGCGTGGTTCCGTTGGTTCTTCTTTCGTTGCTACAATGTCCGGTATCACAGAGGTAAATCCGCTTCCGGCACATTATTACTGCGAAAAATGCCATTATTCGGATTTTGATTCGGACGAGGTAAAAGCGTTTGCCGGCAGTTCCGGATTTGATATGCCGCCGAAGAAATGTCCGAATTGCGGGGCAGAACTTGTGCGCGATGGACATGACATACCGTTTGAAACATTCCTTGGATTTTACGGGGATAAAGAGCCGGATATTGATTTGAACTTTTCCGGTGAATACCAGAGTAAAGCCCATGCATATACGGAAGTTATTTTTGGTGCCGGACAGACGTTCCGCGCCGGTACGGTAGGTACGCTTGCGGATAAGACGGCATACGGTTATGTGAAAAATTATTTTGAGGAGAAAGGAATTCCTAAGCGGACGGTGGAAATTGAGCGTCTGTTGGAGGGCTGTGTCGGCGTGCGCCGTACGACCGGACAGCATCCGGGAGGAATTGTTGTACTTCCAATGGGATGGACAATTGACACGTTTACACCGGTGCAGCATCCGGCAAATGACCAGACAACATCCATTATTACAACGCATTTTGATTATCATAAGATTGACCATAACCTGTTAAAACTTGATATACTCGGACACGATGATCCTACCATTATTAAGATGCTTGAGGATTTGACCGGTGTCAATGCCTTAAATATTCCGCTCGATGATGAGCAGGTGTTGTCGTTGTTTAACAATACATCGGCACTGGGTGTTACGCCGGATGATTTGATGGGACTGGATTTGGGAAGCCTTGGTGTGCCGGAGTTTGGTACGGAATTTGTTATGCAGATGCTTCGTGATACGAAACCGAAAAACTTCTCTGACCTTGTGCGTATTTCCGGTTTGTCACATGGTACGGATGTGTGGCTTAATAATGCGCAGTATTACATTGCAAGAGGTGACTGTACACTGTCTACCGCAATCTGTACGCGTGATGATATTATGACGTATTTAATTCACACAGGCGTGGAAGACGGCACGGCATTTAATATCATGGAAAAAGTTCGTAAAGGACTGGTGGCGAAAGGAAAAGTGCCACAGTGGGAAGAATGGAAGGAGACAATGAAACAGGCGGGAGTACCGGATTGGTACATTGAATCCTGTGGAAAGATTAAGTACATGTTCCCGAAAGCTCATGCGGTTGCCTATGTCATGATGGCATTTCGTATCGCATATTTTAAGGTGTATTATCCACTTGCTTATTATGCGGCTTTCTTCAGCATTCGCGCAAAAGCATTTGACTATGAGTTGATGTGTCAGGGAAGAGAGCGGTTAGAGACGACGATGAAAGACTACAAAAAGCGTTTGTCCGCAAAGCAGCTGTCTCCCAAAGAAGAAGCAGCGTATGGCGATATGAAAATTGTTCAGGAAATGTATGCCAGAGGCTATGAATTTATGCCGATTGATATATTTAGGGCAAAGGCGAAACATTTCCAAGTTATTGACGGGAAACTTATGCCGGCATTAAATACAATTGATGGTATGGGGGATAAGGCGGCAGAAGGTGTTGTGGAAGCCGCAAAAGATGGCCCGTTTACTTCATGTGAAAACTTTAAAACCCGCAGTAAAGTCAGTGGAACGATTGTGGATAAGATGCGGGAGATGGGAATGCTCGGCGACCTCCCGCTCAGCGATCAGATGTCATTGTTAGATTTTATGTGATAACTATTCGTCCTTTTTCAACTTCCGTCCTTTGAGGATGGAGCGGATACCAAGGACGGTCAGCAAAACATAAAAAACGAGTGATATGAAAAATTCCCGGTCAAAGGTAAAGCCGGTTTTTGTGTATTTCTGTATATCAAAATACAGACAGATGCCCACACAGACAAAGCAGATGAGAGCACTGCGCGTGTAAGTGGCTGATTCGCGGTCGTTGGAAGAACGCATCGTATCCCTTCTTTCTTAAATATAATAAATGTAAGGCGGCTTTTGCCGCCTTTTTAGTATATTGTCAGAGGGGAGAATTGTCAATAGAGAACCAAGTCGAAAAGAATTATCAATAGTGAAAAATAGCATTGACAGAACAGGATGTCAAATTTATAATTTGTTACGTTAGAAAATACGAACAACAGTTAGTTGTTACGAATTAAACGGAGGATAAATTATGCGTAAACAAATTGTTTTGCTGGCAAAGAAAATGACAGCATGCGGATTAGCGGCAGCTATGTTATTTGGTGTTGGACCTTTTGATAAAGTAACAACATCGAAAAGTGCAGCGGCAGATGAGTCATATACTTATTTGTATGCAGATCTTAATTGGGCAGAGTATTGGGCTGCGGAAGATGTTTATTTGAAAGATGGAAAAAACATGACAGATTCCAATGAAACAGAAGATGCCCGCGGTGAATTGGATAAGGGGGCATTTGATGCGGTATCCCGTGCGACAACGAATCATGGTCTGCATCGAGGAAGTTTCCAGTGTGACGCCGTAATTACGGCGGATAATGGACAAAATTATCCGGTGTCTTATTGGGAGCAAGATAAAGATAAAAACCAGAGTTTTTATACGACAGATGGTCAGAAGATTGGATATGCAAAAGGAGTTCTGACGCTTTCGGATGCTTCAACAACAAAACTTGTAAGTTACACAGTGACTGGAATTAAATATGTACCGGTAGCGGTTAAAACAGCAGATTTACAAGACTTCAAAAGCAAATATAAAGTTGTAGAAAATGGCGGAAAACTAGTTGGTGGTTATTCTGAAAATGCTTTGTCTTCTTATGAGGAAACAGCATCGGTAACAGCGAACACCAATGGTTTGAAAATTGCTGCAAAGCAGGCCGATGGAAGTTATACATTCGGAAAGAGAAAAACAGGAACTGATTCCGGTGTAAAAGATGTTTCGCTTGCTAAGGCATCAAAGACAGTGGCATCGGTTGTGACTGATGAAAAGAAGAAAGGAAGTTATGGAGAATTTCTTCGTGTCGACATAAACAGTGAAGACGGTGCGGCAGCAAATGAAGGTTATGGACCACTTGGCTCAAGAATGCAGGCTGTAAAATGGACCTATTACGGTACAGACAGTACTCGTACAAAAGCAATTGCTTCTTATGGTACAAAATTTGCAGCTGATAACTGGATGCACAAATCAATGGGAATTCAGCTTGGACTTACTGAGTCATATCGTTCCGAACTGCCAAATGGAACAGATGGAACCGGATATTGGAATGTAACGATTTATGGCCTTGGCTATGAAGATGCAAGTTATGACGTTGAGGTAACAAAAGATGGAATTTCTGAAAATGTAACGCCTTCGGAAGCGGTAGATACTTCTGCATTACAGGCATTAGTTGATTCTGTTAAGAAAATGAATTCGGCTGATTATACAACTGCTTCATGGAAAGAAGTAGAGGGAGAACTGGCAGAAGCAGAGGAAGAACTCGCAAAAAGTGCTCACTATGAATCCATGGTAAATGAGGCTTATACTCATTTGAAAGCAGCGGTGGATGCTTTGGAAAAGGTAAAAAAAACACCATCCAATACAGCGACGCCGGTACCAACGGCAACACCGGTCCCGACAAATTCACCTGACAAGAAAAATGATTCGGTGAAAAAGGATACTGGTAAAACGGATGTATCAAAACTGGCATCTGTAAAAATCAAGAAGGCAGTTTCTAAGAAAAAGAAAACAGCTCAGATTACATGGAAAAAAGTGAGTGGAGCGACTGGATATGAAGTTCGTTACTCACTGAAAAAAAGCATGAAAAAATCGAAAACGAAATCGGTAAAGAATGTACAAAAAGTAGTAATAAAGAAATTAAAGGCCGGAAAGACTTATTATATTCAAGTACGTGCCGTAAAAACAGAATCGGGCAAAAAGTCGGTTGGCAAATGGTCAAGCGTAAAGAAGGTAAAAGTAAAAAAATAATCCTTAAATGGATGCCCGGGGAGACTACCAAAGTGTAGTCTCCCTTGTTTGCTGTACAAAGGAAGATAGAAAGGAAGTTTATTAGAATGAAAAAAACAGTGATATTTCTTTTGCTTGCACTTTTGTGTTTGTGTGGCTGTGGAGAGCAAAGCGGACAAAAAGAAAAACAAAGCAAAAAAGCAACAAAGGAAGTCTTTGCTATGGATACCTATATGACGATTACCACATATGGAGAAAAGGCGGAGGCAGCTGCAACAAAGGCAGTATCGGAAATTGAACGGTTGGATAATCTTCTTAGTACAGGAAAAGATGAAAGTGAGATTGCAATTTTAAACGAGAATGGAAGTGAGATTGTATCAGAAGATACAGCTCAGTTAATTGCAAAATCCTTGGAACTATATCAGGATACGAATGGCGTATTTGATATTTCCATTTATCCATTGATGAAAGAATGGGGATTTGCGACAAAAAAATATAAAGTTCCATCCGACAAAACAATAAATCATTTATTAAAGAATATCGACGCCTCTAAAATTGAGTGGAACAATAAAACCAATTTGGCTGCTTTGCCGGAAGAAATGGAAATTGATTTAGGTGGAATTGCAAAGGGGTATACATCAAATCGTTTAACGCAGATTTTTAAAGAATATCAGTTGACAGGCGGGGTTCTTTCACTGGGTGGAAATGTGCAGACATATGGAACAAAAGAAGATGGAGGCAAGTGGAAGATAGCAATAGAAAATCCAAGTAATTCGCCACTTTCGGGAGACTATCTTGGAGTACTTAAAACTGGAAATATGGCTGTAATTACTTCTGGTGGATATGAGCGTTATTTTGAAAAGAATGGGAAAACGTATCATCATATTTTAGACCCGGCAACCGGAAAACCGGCGAATCATGGTGTGATTAGTGCAACCATAGTAAGCAAGGATGGAACACTTGCGGATGGCTTGTCAACTTCTCTGTTTATTATGGGAAAAGAAAAGGCGGTACAATATTGGAAAAAACACAAAGAACAATTTGATTTTGTTTTATTGCTTAAAGATGGAACAATTGTGATTAGTGAAGGTATTGAAAAAATATTTACATCGGATTTTGACTATGAGGTGGTAAGAGATGAATAATAAATGGAGAAGTCTGTTTTTTTTAACTCCGGCAGTTTGTGTGACAGTATTTGCTGTTTTTGGTTTGCTTTGTAATCAACCGATATTTCCAGTACTTAGTGGAAATGCTCCGGCAGGAAATTTAGAAAAAGTGGCGGATGCAAAAGAGAAAAAGCAAAGTGAGGTCAAGAAAAAAACGGCAAAGAAGATAAAGCAAAAGGGACTGCAGGATGGTGAATATACAGGAAGTGCAAAAGGATTCGGTGGATTGATTGTTGTGAAGGTGCAGATTTTTAAGGGGAAAATAAAAAGCATTGATGTAGTTTCACATGAAAAAGAGACCCCGGCATATTATTCAAAAGCAAAGAAAGTAATTTCCTTGATTTTAAGCAGTCAGTCAACGGATGTGGATACGATAAGTGGAGCAACTTTTTCTTCATCCGGAATTTTACAGGCTGTTCAGAATGCGCTTAGAAATGCGGGAGGGAAAAAAGAAAAATCATCTGTGAAAATAGCAGCGCACAAAACAAATAAAAAAGAACAGAGACAAAATAAGGTTACATCGCTAAAAGGAATTCCAAAGGATGGTGTTTATACCGGGACGGCGGAATGTGAAAAGTTTGGTTATGGGATTTCTCTAAAGGCTAAATTTAAAAATGGAAAAGTTGTAGCACTTTACCAGATGAAAATGCTGCATAATAAAACAAAAGAAAATGTTTCTTATATGCAGAAAGCATGGAAAGGGATGGTCAGAAGAATTTTAAAGAGCCAAAATAAAAACGTAGATGTTATTTCTGGGGCTACCTATTCATCGCAAGCGGTATGGGCGGCTTATCAGAATGCATATGCGAAAGCAATTGGAAAAAAAGAGGAAAAAAATTCGAGACCGAAAGCTACGAAATCACCGATTTTACCGGATTCCAAAGAAAATGTTTCCGTCGGTCAAATCAAAGATGGCAGTTATTTGGTGAAAACAATTTGCAGCCCGGATGCGGACATGGAGTTTGAACCATATACACTGCAGGCAGTGGTTGTGTTCCGTGAAGGACGTTGTGTATCGATCAATAATTTTTCATCGGATTGTGAAGAAAACCAGCCATATTACATAAAGGCAGCAAATGGAACAAAAAAAGAACAGGGCGTTGTTAATCAGATTTTGCAAAAGCAGAAAATTGAGGAGATTTCAGCAGTGTCCGGTGCAACTTGTTCGTCACAGGCAATTTGTAATTTATATAGACAGGCTCTTTTGATGGCTGCGAATACGGATGATAAGGCGAGTGATGTGAAGTCAAGTGAATCTCCGGCTGTAAATTCTCCTAAGCCAGAGGAAACATTGATACCAACGCCCGAACCGTCCTATGCTCCATTACAGCCATTAAAAAATGGAAGTTATTCAGAGACAACGGAGGTTTTGCCGGATGAGGATGGTGATTTTTCAAGTTATCGATTGTCTGCAGATGTTGTTTTTAAAGAAAATGCATTTGCGGGCTTTGAAAACGTGGAAATTTCAGACATCACAAACAAGTTTTATACAAATCGGGCATTAAATGGCACAAGAAAAAGTATGGGTTTATTAAATCAATTAATAGGTGCGCAAAAAGATGATGCACTTGTGGTGACAGGGGCTACCTGCTCGTCTCATGCATTTCTTACTTTATACCGATTGGCATTAGCGGAGGCGAGAAAACAGTGAAAACAAAAGTGATAAAGTGGATAAATATGTTTCTCGTTTTAGCTGTACTTTTTGGTTATCAGTGGATAGCACTGGGAAATCAAAAGAAAAGAGATGATTACAAACAGCAGAAAATGGAAAACGAAAAAAAGATGTTGCCAAAGTGGAAAAATGGTGTTTATTACGGAGAAGCAGAAGGTTTTGGAGGGCCGGTTAAGCTTAAAGTTATAATTCAAAGTAATAAAATTAAGTCAATTACCGTAATTTCTGCAAAGCAGGAAACAAAAGAGTATTGGAATATGGCAGCTACCCTGCTTGATGATATTACAAAAAAGCAGAGCGCAGAGGTGGATGCGGTATCTGGAGCTACCTATTCTTCGAGGGGAATTATAAATGCAGCAAAACAGGCATTGGAGGAAGCAAATGAAAAAAATTAAGAAATTACAGTGGATACGGATTGTCATTCAAGGAATATGTTTTATTTATTTTCCAGCATTGTTTTCGCAGGCATTTTTAGGAATTAAAAATATTTTTGTTTCCATGGGAAAGGGTACTCCGCTTGTATTAAACGACTTTTCTGTGATACTTTTATTATTATGTTTGTTTACTATGTTTTTTGGACGTTTTTTTTGCGGTTTTATGTGTGCATTTGGAGCAATTGGAGACTGGATTTATTGTGCGTCATCCTGGCTGCAAAGAAAAACAAAGAAAAAAACCCCTGAAATTCCAGAGCGTTTTGCCCTGATTTTACAAAAGATAAAATATGTATTGCTGTTTGGGATTATATGCCTGTGTTTTTTGCAAAAAGAAAATTTGTTGAATGAAAATAGTCCATGGACAATATTTTCATTGCTGCGTGCTGGGAATTTTTCGGCTGTTTCTAATTTGTGTGCCATTCTTTTGCTTGTTATTATTGTGGCAGGGATGGCAGTAAAAGAACGTTTCTTTTGTCAGTTTTTATGCCCAATGGGTGCTGTCTTTTCACTATTGCCACAGTTTCCGTTTTTCCGCCTAAGGAGGGGGAGAAGCTGTCTAAATGGCTGTCAGGCATGCAGAAAAAACTGCCCGGTATCAATAAAATTGCAGGAAAATCCATTGCGGGACGGAGAGTGTATCAGCTGCCTGAAATGTACTATGATTTGTCCGAAACAGAATATTCATTATTTGCCAAAAATTAGAAAGAACAAAAAAGATGAAAAAAAATAAAAAAAGTACTTGCAATTTGTTGTCGTCTGTAGTATGATAGCAATTGTTGATGGTCCGTTGGTCAAGCGGCTAAGACACTGCCCTCTCACGGCAGAAACAGGGGTTCGATTCCCCTACGGACTACTATATTTATTTAAAAATTTTTTTAAGAAAGGTCAGGAGACCTTTCTTTTTTTGTGGAAAATATCATAACTTAATAGAACCATTCTTTTTAAATAGGAATGTTCTCTATATAGTATGCATGAATTCAGACCATTTCACTTTTAGAATAGAATAGTACATTTATGTTGACACTGACAGTATATATAATATATTATATAGTCATAGACATTATACATGCGAAGGAGGCATTATTTATCATGAGAAAAACAAAGGTGGTACTCGCCAAGGTTCTCACAGCGGCAATGGTTATTAGTTCATTTGCCGGAGTACAGGGGATTACATCAGAGGCGGCTGCCAAGCCGAAACTATCAAAAAAGAGCGTATCAATTACGGTTGGAAAGACAAAAAAGATTACCGTAAAGAAAGCGAAGAAGTATAAAGTATCATGGAAGATGAAAAGCAAAAAAATTGCATCTTTCAAAAAGAGCGGTAAATATGCAGTAAAAGTTAAGGCTAAGAAAGCCGGTAAGACAACTTTGACAGCAACAATTAAAAAAGGTAAGAAAACAAAGAAGCTGGTTTGTAAAATCACGGTGAAAAAGAACTCACCTAAAGTGACTAAGACCCCGGTGAATACGCCGACAACATCACCTTCCAATGTGCCAAAGACGACAGCAGTACCGACGGCAACCGCAACTGCCAAACCACAGGATACGACACCGGCAATGAAAGAAATTTTTAAAGGTGTCATTGACAATGTCGGAACATGTTTGACTTATAACCAGACATGGAATAAGCGTAAGGAAATGCAGGATGCAAGTACCATGGAATTTGTCGACAAACATTTCAATAGTTTTACATTGGAAAATGAAATGAAGCCGGATAACATGCTGAATAAAAAGACTACAATTTCTGTTGCAGATGCCAAGGCAAAAGGATATGTGATTAGTGACGATTACAAGGAATCCACAGTTCCGGAACTTACATTGGAAACGATTGATGGTGTACTTGCAATTGCCAAACAGCATAACATCCGTATGCGTGCACATACTCTGATGTGGCATCAGCAGACACCAACATGGTTTTTTAAGAAGAATTACGATGATGACGAGGCGGTTGTAGATGAAGCAACGATGAATGCCCGTCTTGAATTCTTTGTTCGAACAGTAATGCGATATACGATGCAGAAAGAAAAAGAATTGACCGGAGAAGTTGGTTCAATCGTATATGCATGGGATGTGTTAAATGAGTACATTCATCGTTCGAATGCTCCCGAAGCGGCAACATGGGTTAGTGTATACGGCGATATGGGATTGAAGCCTACATATGTAAAAGCAGCATTTGAATATGCTTACGACGAATTGAAAAAGGAAAATGTTCAGGATAAAGTAACCTTGTTCTACAATGATTATGACACATATTTTAGTGTAGACGATGAACTTGCCCTTATTTCCTATATTAATGAAGGGGAGAAAGCGAAAATCTGTGGCGGTATCGGTATGCAGAGCCACGTGGATATTAAGCGTCCGACTCTCGAAGAATATGGAAATGCATTAAAAGCATTTATTAATGCAGGACTCGAAGTTCAGATTACGGAGCTTGATATTACGATTAATTTTGATACGGACGAAACCGATGGAAGAACGCCGACATATGCTTATAAAAATGAAAAGGAAACCGATGCTGATCAAGCTGCCTTTACGAAAGATTTTATTAAGCAGATTGTAGATATTCAGAAAAACCGTGACAAGGCCAAAAGCCCGAAAGGAATTACCGGCATTACGGTATGGGGAATCAGCGATCAGACATCCTGGCGCGGCAGTTGTAAGCCATTGTTCTTTAAAAGAAAGAACGTTAGAGTTAAGGACGAGACAACCGGTAAGTACAAAACGGTATATACTTATGTGCCAAAGAAGTCTTATGAGGCAATGATTGAAGCATTAAAATAAAAAAGTTCTTGCCAAACATAGGAAATTGTGTTACTTTATTATATGAAGATACTGTTAATTGATATGAGTGGACTTTGGTCCACTCATTCTTTTCGTGTAGATTCAAATACAGACGGAAGTCATTCCGGCTAAAGAAAAGAGGTTTTGAATTGAGTAAACATCAGGACTATGTACAAAAGACAGAGGCTATAGTAGAGCCGATTCTGCAAAAATACCAATTTGAACTGGTAGATGTGGAATTTGTCAAGGAAGCGGGAAGCTGGCATCTTCGGGTTTATATTGATAAGGAAGGCGGTATTACAATTGATGACCTTACCCTTGTAAATCACGAGCTGAGTGATGAGATGGACAAAGACGATTTCATTGAGGAATCTTATATTTTGGAAGTCAGTTCGCCGGGATTACTGCGTCCGTTTAAGAAGCCGAAAGACTTTATGAGAAACATCGGTGAGGATGTGGAGATGAAATTGTTTTCACCGGTTACATGGGAAGAAAAAGGTAAAAAATATTCAGCCAAAGAATTTGTTGGTGTATTGAAGGAATATCGGGAAGATACGGAGACGATTGTTCTTTCAATGGATGACAGAGAGATGGAAACGCCGGTCAAAGAAATTGCGCTGATTCGCAAATATATAACTTTTTAAGTCGTTGCAGATATACGATAGAATGATTGAATAGGAGGATAATAGAAAAAATGAAAAAGACAGCAGCAAAGAAAGGAAATCCGGAATTAATTGAGGCATTAAATGCCATTGAGAAAGAAAAGGATATCAGCAAAGAGATTTTGCTTGAGGCTATTGAAAATTCACTTGTGGCAGCATGCAAAAATGAGTATGGAAAAGCGGATAATATCCGTGTGAATTTAGACCGTGAGACAGGCGAGTTCCATGTATATCAGGATAAGGTTGTCGTAGAAGAAGTAGAGGATGCCATGCTTGAGATGTCTCAGACAGAGGCAGAGGTGAAATATCCGGGAACCGGACTTGGTGAGACCGTCAGTATTGAGGTGACACCGAAAAACTTTGGACGTATTGCAGCCCAGAAAGCAAAACAGGTTGTTGTTCAGAAAATTCGAGAAGAAGAAAGAAAAGTGCTGTTTGAACAGTATTATGAAAAAGAGCATGATATTGTAACCGGTATGGTACAGCGTTATAACAATGGAAATTATAATGTAAATATTGGCAAAATTGATGCCGTACTTACCAAACAGGAGCAGGTTCCAAGTGAGCACTTTGAGGCACATGACAGAATTAAGCTTTATGTGACAGAAGTAAAGGATACACCAAGAGGACCGAGAATTGTGATTTCACGTACACATCCGGAACTGGTAAAACGTTTGTTTGAATCCGAAGTTGCTGAAATTCAGAGTGGTGTTGTGGAAATTAAAAATGTATCCCGTGAAGCAGGTTCCCGTTCTAAGATTGCGGTTTACAGCAACAATCCTGATGTGGATGCCGTAGGTGCCTGTGTTGGTATGAACGGTGCGCGTGTCAATGCTGTAGTTGATGAGTTATATGGAGAAAAAATTGACATTGTAGAGTGGAACGAAGATCCGGCTATTTTCATTGAGCATGCTCTCAGCCCATCCAAAGTCGTATCGGTTACGGTTGATCCTAGCGAAAAGAGTGCAGAGGTCATTGTTCCGGATTATCAGTTGTCTCTTGCCATTGGTAAAGAGGGTCAGAATGCAAGACTGGCTGCCCGATTGACAGGATATAAAATCGATATTAAGAGCGAAACACAAAGTTTATCGTAAGTTCTTTTATGATATGGAAAGGAGGAATGCGGCATGCAGGAGCGAAAAAAACCACAAAGACAGTGTATTGCCTGCAGAGCGTGCAGGGATAAACAGGATTTAATTCGTGTCGTGAAAACAAAGGAAGGCGAAATTATGCTTGACCGTACGGGACGAAAAAATGGCAGAGGAGCGTATCTTTGTGCGAATGAGGAGTGTTTGAAAAAAGCATGGAAAAGCAACGCTCTAAGCCGGTCATTCCGAATGAATGTAAAAGAAGAAACGTATCTATTGTTAGAAAGGCAGTTAAAAGATGGTACAGATTAGAAAGGTCCTCGGTTCTTTAGGACTGGCGATGAAGGCCGGCGATGTGGTCAGCGGAGAATTTATGACGGAGAAAGCGATTCGTGAGGGGATTGCAAGACTCGTTATAGTCGCTAAAGATGCATCCGGTAATACCAAAAAGAAATTTGCAGATTCGTGTCATTTTTACCATGTTCCTTATGTGGAGTTTGGGGACAAAGAAATGCTTGGCAAGGCAATCGGAAAGGAATTCCGGGCGTCTGTAGCAGTGACAAATAGTGGATTTGCAAAAGCAATTGGCAAGAATTTAGATTTGGAGGTAACAAAGTATGGCAAAAATGAAAATATATGAGATTGCCCGAAGCATACAGCAGCAGGACAAAAATATAAAAAGTGGCGATTTGGTAACACTTTTAAATGAGAACGGATTCGAAGTAAAAGGTGCAAACAGCAATATCGAAGACGAAGCAATTGGATTTCTGATGAACTATTTCAAAAAGAAAAAAGCGGCAGCAAAGGCAGAGCCAAAAGAGGAAGTAAAAACACCGGTTAAAGAGGAGCCAAAGGTTGAGAAAAAAGAAGAGCCGAAGGTTGAGAAGAAAGTGGAAGAAAAGAAAGAAGAACCTAAGGTAGAAAAGAAGCCGGAGGAGAAAAAGCCGGAAGAAAAGAAACCAGAAGAAAAGAAACTAGAAGAAAAGAAACCGGTAGAGAAGAAGCCGGAAGAGAAAAAAGTTTCTTCACAGAAACCTCAGCAGCCAAAGAAAAACGATAATTACCGTAAGCCAAACAATAACGGTCAGGGACGTAACGATAGAAATGACAGAAACGATAGAGACCGCCGAAATGGAAACGGTAATGGTTCCCGTCCGGATAACCGCGGGAATAATGGCAATAACAACGGCCGCCGAAACGACAGAAATGACAGAGACCGCCGCGCCAATAACAACGGACAAAATTCACGCGGAGACAACCGCCGCAACGGAAACGGTAATGGAAATAACAACAACCGCGTGTTTGAGCGTTTTGAGAAGGCGCAGAGCGGATTTGACGGAATTAAACAGGAGCAGAAAAACTCCCGTCAGAGAAACCGTAAGAAAGATGATAGAAATAATAAACCAGGTGGTTACCGCAAGAGTACGAAGGAAGAAATGAGCAGAATCCGCTCCAAAAAGGATCCGAACCGTAAGGGAGCTTTCATTAAGCCGGAACCGGTAAAACAGGAGCCGGAAGAAGAAATTAAGCAGATTACAATTCCGGAATCTTTAACCATCCGCGAATTGGCAGATAAGATGAAGATGCCGGCGGCAGCTTTAGTTAAGAAATTGTTTATGCAGGGTCAGATGGTTTCTCTGAATCAGGAAATCACTTTTGATGAAGCAGAAGAAATCGCTCTTTCTTTCGATATTATTGCGGAACTGGAAGAAAAAGTAGATATGGTAGCGGAACTTCTCAAAGAGGAAGAAGAGGACGAAAGCAAGATGAAAAAACGTCCACCGGTTGTCTGCGTAATGGGTCACGTTGACCACGGTAAGACTTCCCTTCTGGATGCCATTCGTGAGACTGATGTAACGGAACATGAGGCTGGTGGTATTACACAGCATATCGGTGCTTATGTTGTCCGCATTAATGGTGAAAAAATTACATTTTTGGATACACCGGGACATGAGGCATTTACCTCTATGCGTATGCGTGGTGCACAGTCAACAGACGTAGCAGTGCTTGTTGTCGCAGCAGATGATGGTGTTATGCCGCAGACGGTAGAAGCGATTAACCATGCCAAAGCAGCCGGTGTAGAAATTATTGTAGCAATTAACAAAATTGATAAAGAAGGCGCAAACATCGAGCGGGTAAAACAGGAGTTGTCTGAATATGAACTGATTCCGGAAGAGTGGGGCGGAAGTACCATTTTCTGTCCGGTATCGGCACATACAAAAGAAGGTATTTCAAACCTTTTGGAAATGATTATTCTGACAGCGGAAGTTTTGGAACTCAAAGCAAATCCAAAACGCCGTGCAAGAGGTATTGTAATTGAAGCGCAGCTGGATAAAGGACGTGGACCGGTTGCAACCGTTTTGGTACAGAAAGGTACATTAAACGTTGGTGACCATATTGCCGTAGGAACTGCTTATGGTAAAGTCCGTGCGATGCTTGACCACAAGGGAGAGCGTGTAAAACAGGCAACACCTTCGACACCGGTTGAGATTCTTGGTCTGAATGGCGTGCCAAGTGCCGGAGAAATTTTTGTTGCTACAGAAAATGATAAAGAAGCAAAACAGATTGCACAGGCTTATGTAGACCAGGGTAAAGATAAACTTTTGGAGGAAACAAAAGCGAAGAAACTTTCTTTAGATGGACTGTTTAGTCAGATTCAGGCAGGTAATGTCAAAGAATTGAACTTGATTATCAAAGCTGATGTGCAGGGGTCTGTTGAGGCCGTAAAACAGAGTCTTGTTAAATTAAGTAATGAAGAGGTTGCTGTTCGTGTGATTCACGGTGGTGTTGGTGCCATCAATGAATCGGATGTAAGTTTGGCAAGTGCATCCAATGCAATTATCATTGGGTTTAACATCCGCCTTGACAATGCAGCAAAAGAGACAGCAGACAGAGAAAATGTAGATGTACGTTTGTATCGTGTCATTTACGATGCAATCGAAGATATTGAGGCAGCGATGAAAGGTATGCTTGAGCCGATTTATGAAGAGAAAGTCATTGCTCACGCAGAAGTCCGCCAGACATTCAAGGCTTCCGGTGTTGGTACGATTGCCGGTTCTTACGTTTTGGACGGTAAGATTGAGCGCGGATGTCGTGCACGTATTACGCGTGAGGGCGAGCAGATTTTCGAGGGCGATTTGTCAAGTTTGAAGCGTTTCAAAGACGATGTCAAAGAAGTGGCTGCCGGTTATGAATGTGGTCTTGTATTTGATGGATTTAATGATTTGCAGGAAGAAGACCAGATTGAATGCTACAAGATGGTTGAGGTTCCGAGATAGTCAAATCGTTAGGAACGGAGATGGAAAATGAGAAAAAACAGTGTAAAAAATATTCGTATTAACAGCGAAGTACAGCGTGAAATGAGCCAGATTATCCGCGAAGACATTAAGGATCCGCGAATTCATCCGATGACTTCGGTGATGGCTTGTGAAGTAACGCCGGATTTGAAATTCGCTAAAATTTATGTGAGCGTTCTCGGCGATGATGAGGCGAAGGAAAAGACGATGGAGGGACTCAAAAAGAGTGCCGCTTACGCCAGACATCAGTTAGCGCACCGTATGAATCTCAGGAATACACCGGAATTAACATTTATTCTGGATACTTCCATTGAGTATGGTGTGGAGATGTCGAAGAAAATCCGCGAGTTGAATCACCGTGATGAGGACGGGGGTGACAGCGAATGAGTAAACTGCTGTCAGCAATAGAAAAAGCAGAAACGATTGCCATTGGCGGGCATGTGCGCCCGGATGGCGATTGTATCGGTTCCTGCATGGGATTGTTCCGGTACATAAAAAAGAATTATCCGGACAAACAGGTCTGCGTTTATGTGGAAGAGATACCGGATGCTTTTGATTACCTAAAGGAAGAAGATGCTTTCTATGAAAAGCCTTCCTACGACTTGTTCATTTCTCTTGACTGCGGAGATGAGGAGCGTCTTGGTGATGCACAAAAGGTGATGGAAAAAACGCCGTATGTGTTAAATATTGATCATCACATTACAAATACAAAGTTTGGCAATGAAAATGTTGTAAAAGAAGCAAGTTCAACCTGTGAGATTTTGTATGGTCTGATGGAGGAAGAAAAGTTAGATGCCGGCATTGCCGGTGCACTCTATACCGGAATCGTCCATGATACCGGTGTGTTTAAACATTCAAACACAACAAAAGAGACTATGGAAATTGCCGGAAAGCTGATTGCTTTTGGAATCCCGTTTGGCAAGATTATCGATGATAGTTTTTATCGAAAAACGTATAAACAGCTTCAGATTATGGGACGCTGTCTGATGGAAAGTGTCCGCATTATGGATGGGCGCTGTTTGTTTTCCATTGTGCGTCAGAATGTGATGAAATTGTATGAGGCAAAGCCATCGGATTTGGATGGAATTATTGATGAAATGCGAACGACAGAGGGTGTCGAGGTGGCAATTTTACTTGATGAGAGAGAACAGGGCGAGTTTAAGGTAAGCATGCGCTCGAATGAGATTGTCGATGTCAGTGTTATCGCCCGCTATTTTGGTGGCGGCGGTCACGTAAGAGCGGCAGGCTGTGCCATTAAAGGCTCTGCATTTGATGTAATCAATAATCTGACCGGGCATATTGAAAAACAGCTGGGGTAGTCAAACATGAATGGAATTATTAATGTATATAAAGAGCGTGGTTTTACTTCTCACGATGTGGTGGCAAAACTGCGCGGCATTCTTCATATGAAAAAAATAGGGCATACCGGAACGCTCGACCCAGATGCGACCGGTGTGCTTCCTGTATGCATAGGGAAGGCAACAAAAGTCTGCGGGCTTCTCACGGACAAAGATAAGACTTATCGTGCTGTTGTAAAACTAGGTGTTACGACAAATACCGAGGATATGACAGGAGAAATTCTTTCCCATCATCCGGTGTCGATTACGAAGGAACAGATTGAAATGGCAGTTTCTAAGTTTGTGGGTGAAATCGAACAGATTCCACCGATGTATTCTGCCATAAAAATAAATGGCAAGAAACTTTATGAATTGGCAAGACAGGGGAAAGAAGTTGAGCGGAAAGCCCGCAAGGTGACAATTTACGAAATTAAAGTGTTGTCGATTGATTTTTCGGAAAATGAATTTACGATGGAAGTAAGCTGTTCCAAAGGAACGTATATCCGTACACTCTGCAAAGATATTGGAGAGTTCCTTGGGTGCGGTGCGGCGATGAAAACTCTTGTGCGCACTCGTGTTTCTGAGTTTTTTTTAGAGCAGGCACTTACGTTAGGGCAGATAGAGCAGGCAGTAAAAGAGGGAAAGATACAGGATTATCTGATTCCGATTGATGCCATGTTTTCAGATTTAAAAGACTGTGTGGTATCGGATGAAGCACTGCGCCTTTTACTTAATGGAAACTGCATTGCAAGAAAAGATACTTCATATCAGACACCAAAAGACAAAGAGCAGGTAAGAATGTATTCCATGGAGAATGAATTTTATGCGATTTACGAATACCGCCAAAAGGAGGATAAGTATTTCGTAGTGAAGATGTTTTAGAATTGAGGAATGACGTATGAAAATAATACGAAATTTAGAGTTTCAGGGAAAACAGACAGCGGTTTGTATCGGCAAATTTGACGGGATTCATAAAGGGCACCGTCTGCTGATTGAACAGGCAAAAAAAGAAAACAAACCGATTGTTATGATTTCGTTTTCCGTGGATGAAGCGAAGGTTTTGTATACGCCTTATGAAAAAGAAAAATTAGCAGAATATTTAGGAATTGATTGTCTGCTTGAGATTCCTCTGACGAAGGAATTTTGCAGCCAGACGCCGGAGGAGTTTGCAAAAAAATTATTGTGTGATACCTGCGATGCCGCATCGGTTATCGTTGGCAGTGATTTTCGGTTTGGTGCAGGCAGAAGCGGGGATACGGATACGCTGCAGCAGTTAGGAGAAAAACTTGGATTTTCGGTAACGGTTCTTTCTAAATTGGAATTAGGCGGTGAGGTCGTGAGCAGTACCAGAATCCGCTCACTGATTGCAAAGGGTAAGATGGAACAGGCAAATGAACTTTTGGGAACACCTTATTTTCTCACCGGTGTAGTACAAAAGGGAAATCAACTGGGACGGACGATGGAAACACCAACGGCAAATATATATCCGGATGCACATAAAGTGCTGCCACCATATGGTGTGTATGCGGTTTTTGTTGATGTAGAAGGAAAAAGGTATAAAGGAATTTGTAACCTTGGAGTAAAGCCGACCATCCCCGGTGAGAATGAAGTCGGCTTTGAGGTTTGGCTGTTTAATTTCTCCGGTGATTTATATGACAAAGAATTAACAGCATACTTTGTCTCATTTTTGCGGGAAGAGAGAAAGTTTGCTTCTCTTACGCAATTAAAAGAACAGATTACAAGAGATACGGTTTTGGCGAAGCAAATACTTTCTCAGAAAGAGAGCGAATGGCATCCGGAATCGTTTCTTCACTGAGGTTTGCAAAACCGAGAAGAAAAGTTGGAAGATAGTGGAAAGGAAGATTCTGGTAATATCTCTTTAATGATTTTAAAGGCATACCAAGTGTTTTGGCCCTGCGTAATATTTCTTCTTCAGGCTGTGATCCCAAATAGCGGATAAGCACATATAACCCGGCATTGTCGCCGGATATTTCAAGAATTTTTTCAGGGAAATACTTCTGCAGTTGTTCCATCATGCAGTCGTGTTTCCCTTTGTATATTTTTCTCATGCGGTTTAAGTGTTTTTCAAAGTATCCCTGTTTAATAAAATCGGTTAAAATTGCCTGCTCAATACGTGAAACCGGGCAGGAGTAATTGTCAATCAGACGTTCAAAACGTGGCAGCAATGCCATCGGCAACACCATGTAACCGGTTCTTATAGCAGGTGAAATGGCTTTGGAAAATGTTCCGATATAGATGACCTTTCCTGCTTTGTCTAAACTTTGCAGCGCGGGAATCGGTTTTCCTTTATAGCGGAATTCGCTGTCGTGGTCATCCTCCAAAATATAGCGGTTTTCTTTCTTTTCTGCCCAGTGCAGAAGCTTTTGTCTGGTGGAAACCGGCATAACACTGCCGAGCGGAAACTGATGACTTGGCGTTACATAGCAGATGTCTGCGTTTGTTTTTGCAAGTGCCAAAACATCCATGGTGTTTTCCTTTAGCGGAATATCCAGAATGGAATAACCATTGGTCGAGAGAACCTGACGCGCACTCAAATATCCGGGGTCTTCCATGGCAAATATGGTTTCCCTGGAAAAAAGGATGCACAACATCTGAAGAAGATTGGAAAGTCCGGCACCGATGATAATTTGTTCCGGGCGGCATATAACCCCACGGGAACCACGAAGATAATTCGCAATTGCCTGACGAAGCGGCAAATCCCCTTTGGCATCACCGGCACTGAAATTGGATGGTAAATCCAGCTGGTTTTTTCCAATGGATTTCCAAATCGAATAAGGAAAATGTTCTAAATCAATGGAATCCGGGTTAAAATCAAAGCGTACCGGTGGTGCTTCCTTTGTGTTTTTTTTATTATTTTCTTTTTGTGGAGCAGAAGTCGGGATTTGCTTTAAATGCGTAACGTGGTTTGCAAAATATCCCTGTCTTGGGCGGGCGTCTAGATATCCTTCGGCAACCAACTGGTCGTAGGCGGTATCCACCGTGCTCCGGCTCACATTTAGGTTTGCGGCTAAATTACGTGCCGATGGCAGTTTTTCTTCTGCAGCAATATTTCCATTCAATATCTCTTTGCGGATGTATTCATAAATCTGTATATAAAAAGGTTTTAAGTTGGTATTATCAAGTGGTATGGTTATCATATAAAAAGTCCTCCTAATTAAGCATACCAATAGTATATCAAATGAAAGGACAGGAGGCAAATGATATATTATTACCGACTGCTAGCATAATTTGTAGCGCGTGATGCTTGACCAATTCGGTGGGAAATGCATTGCTTTGAGAAGTTTGTCTCTTTGGGATTGAGAGGTTGCTTTTGTAAAAGTGTTAAATAATTGGGTTAGTTTCCTCTTGAAAATTATAAAATCCTCTGTGTCAAGCATATATCGAAATGCTATTAATAATGCAAATACATCGTGTTTGCCGTAAAGATATTGGGTACCTTTTTGAGGAATGCCAAGTTTTTTATGTAATACAGTGTCAGGTATTTCAAAGCGTGTTTGGAAAGAAAAAAGTCGCTCGTTATGTGCACATAGATTACGAAATATAGTAAAAATCCTTAAATATTGGATTAATTCTTTTTCTGTAATGTTGTCATAATGGATACTGATTTTAGATTTTATGCTAGGGTGCATAAAGGAGTACATTTTGGAAGTTTGTCCCATGGTAAGAGTTTTCATTATTACCCACAATGGAACATTTCCATAGGTATTTCGCTGATATACAACATAATTGTGTTCTGTGTTTTTTGTGGCCTCATATGTTAATTTAGAAATTAGTTTTGAAATATGATAACGATTTGTTTTAGAAATATTATAGTTTGCAGAGTTTAAATATGCTGCTTGATTTTCAGAAAAAACTTCGCAGAAAGAATAGGAAATCAGCGAACGGATTTTTTGCTCAATATGGCAAATATATTTAAAAACAAGCGAACGAAGATTTTCATCGAAGTCGTATAAGGCAACAATATCTGTAAAGTTTGTACCTTTTTCATAAGTTCTTGTCATTGGATTGTAAAATATATCCTTGTAGCCATCAATTAAAGAGTAATAGCCAATGTTTAGTAATTTGTTTTTGGCATAGGATAGATTGGAAATATTAAGATGCTTTTTTTGAATTAGGTTATTTAATTGTTCAAAGTATGTAATAAAAGGTTTCGTTAATTTCTTTTGCATAAAAATCCTCCCATAAAATTTTGGTATAAAAAAGGAAGGCCCGCAGGTCTTCCTTCCGGTCGCAGGCATCGCAAGTTTCTGCAACCTAATCACTACAGACATATTATCACACATATCCGCCAAATGCAAGCAGTATATGTGATAAATCTGCAATAATAATATATGCATGAGCGGATGTTTTAATACAAATTGCCTTTACATCTATTTTTTGCTATACTAAAGCGGTAGAATCTATGTATAAAGAAATGGAGATGAATACCCGGATGAAAAAGCAGATAATTTTTGATATGGATGGTGTTCTGTTTGATACAGAAAATCTCGTCTTTTCATGCTGGAAATTTGCTGCCGGTAAATTTATGCTGACCGGTATTGAGGATGTTTTTTATCAGGTGATTGGCGTGTCATCGGAAGGAACAAAAAAGGTATTTTCCAAAACGTATGGCGATAAATTAGATTATGCACAGTTTCGTGAGGAGACGCACCGAATGTTTGATGAAAAAATAGAGAAAAACGGTGTGCCGTTAAAAACCGGTGCAAGAGAGTTATTGCAGTTTTTGAAGATTAATGGATGGCGGGTTGGTCTGGCTTCCTCGACACGTGTTCAGCGTGTGGAAGAAATGTTAAAAGCGACGAATTTATATGATTTCTTTGAGGTTATAGTTGGCGGTGACATGATAGAAAAAAGCAAACCGGAACCAGACATTTACTTAAATGTATGTGAAAAGATGAAAATAAATCCAAAAGACACATATGCAGTTGAAGATTCACACAATGGTGTCCGCTCGGCTGCTGCGGCTGGACTTAGAGTGTTGCACGTGCCGGATATGTTAAAGCCAACAAAAGAAATGGAACAATTGTCCTACATGATTTTCCCGGATTTAATTGAAGTGAGAGAGTATCTTGCTAAAAATGCTTAAAAAAATCCTCCTGCAAATATGCGGGAGGATTTTTTTTGTTATATTCTGATTTGTATTAAACTTCAAACAGCATATCACCGTAAGATGGTACCGGCCAGTACTCTTTATCAACAATCATTTCCAACTCATCGATTGGTGCACGTAAGTCTGCCATTGCGGTAAATACGGTGTCACGGAAGAATTCAGCCTGTTCTTTTCCTTCTTCCATAGCATTTGCTTTCTTATCTGCATCTTTCAAAGCATACAGAGCAGTCTGTGCTTTTGCAAGGAGAGAAGAGCATGTAGTAAGCAAATCTTTCTGAACGGACAAGTCTGCTTCTGCACAAGCAGCAGAAATGCTGTTAATTGAATCACCAAGACTTGTTACATAACTAATGATGGCCGGGATGTATTCCTTAGAAGCCATATGAATCATTGTCTTAGCTTCGATGTTGATTGCTTTTGCGTAAGCTTCGTAGTTAATCTCTGCACGAGACTCAAGCTCAGTCTTTGTATAAACATGCTGTCTCTCAAACATCTCGATGGTTTTTGGATAGAGAAGAGAAGCAGTTGCATCTACCATTGTTTTTACGTTTGGAAGACCACGTTTTTCAGCTTCTGCAATCCACTCATCGGAGTAACCGTTTCCGTTAAAGATTACTTTCTGATGTTCTTTCAATGTCTCGTAAATAATTTCATCTACAGTCTTATCTAAGTCATCTGCTTTTTCCATGCGGTCAGCCATACTCTGAAGTACATCAGCAACTGTTGCATTAAGTACGGTATTTGCACCGGCAATTGACATGGAAGAAGCAACCATACGGAACTCAAATTTATTTCCGGTAAAGGCAAATGGTGATGTGCGGTTACGATCAGTTGCATCCTTTTTGATTGGTGGGATGGTGTGTACACCGATATCCATACGCTCGCCCTTATTACTGTGAGTAGCAGTACCATTTTGTAAAATCTGCTCTACGATATCCTCTAACTGCTCGCCGAGGAAAATAGAAATGATAGCCGGAGGTGCCTCATTTGCACCAAGGCGATGGTCATTTCCAGGATTGGAAGCAGACATACGTAACAGTGCGGCATTATCATCTACAGCAGCGATAACAGCGGATAAAAACAGAAGGAACTGTTTGTTATCATATGGTGTTTTGCCGGGACTTAATAAGTTCTTTCCTGTATTAGTAACCAAAGACCAGTTATCATGTTTTCCGGAACCGTTTACGCCGGCAAATGGCTTCTCGTGAAGAAGACACTCAAAATTGTGACGGCGTGCCACTTTTTTCATTGTCTCCATAACTAACTGGTTGTGGTCAGTTGCAATGTTTGCTGTGCTGTAAATCGGAGCCATCTCATGCTGAGCAGGAGCCACTTCGTTATGCTGTGTTTTTGACAAAATGCCAAGTTTCCACAATTCATCATTTAATTCACGCATAAATGCTGCCTGACGCTCGCGGATTGTACCAAAGTAGTGGTCATCCAATTCCTGTCCTTTTGGCGGCATATGTCCAAACAATGTACGACCGGTAAAGATTAAGTCGTCACGCTGTAAAAACTGTTCTCTGTCAATTAAGAAATATTCCTGCTCCGGTCCTACAGAACATTTTACATTGGTAACATCCTCATCGCCAAGTAAGTTCAGAACGCGGACAGCCTGTTTGCTGATTGCTTCCATCGAGCGGAGAAGAGGAGTCTTTTTGTCAAGTGCCTCTCCCGTATAAGAGCAGAATGCGGTAGGAATACAAAGAACCGTACCGATTGCATCCTCACGGAGAAATGCCGGTGATGTACAATCCCATGCAGTATAACCTCTGGCTTCGAATGTAGCACGGAGTCCGCCGGATGGGAAAGAAGAAGCATCTGGTTCACCTTTAATCAATTCTTTACCGGAGAACTCAAGTACAGCGTGTGCATTGGATTCCGGACTTAAGAATGAGTCATGTTTTTCGGCTGTTACACCGGTCATTGGCTGGAACCAGTGGGTATAATGAGTAGCACCGTTTTTTAATGCCCATTCTTTCATTGCATGAGCAACCACGTTTGCTACTTCAGGAGCCAGCTCCTCACCATTTTCAATGGTATCCCTCAACTGGGCGTATGTCTTCTTTGGCAGGTATTCCTGCATGACATCGTCGTTAAAAACTTTTGTTCCAAAAACATCTTCGATTACATTTTTTTGCATAGTTAATTCCTTCCTTCCCATGTTATTTGAATTGCAGACGCCTGACAAAAAAGAAAGGTGTCCCCATGAATGAGAACACCTTCGTTCTTGTAAAACGTACTATGCGTATACCATATCATGTTTACTTTCAAAAGTAAAGAGTTTTTTTGAAAATATTTTTATGATAGGCAAAAGATATCCATCCATTGATTCAACACTTGTTTTATTGTATCAGAAAAACAGGATTTTTCAATGCTTTCTGACGGGAAAACCTCGGTTTTCTGAAAAAGTTTATTATTTATATAGAAAGAAATGCTTCCGATGGGTGTGTTTTTTCGTATTGGCGCACAAAGTGCAGTCGGAATTCGGTATACGATTTTCAAAGAATCAAAGGAAGCAGTAAGTGTTTCTTTCGGGATAATCGGTTTGAGAGATACAAACTTTTTTTTGCCATCCTTTACCGGGATTTTGGCAAGGGCAAGGTTTTGAACCGGAAGCGGTGTTTTCTGAAAATAAAAAAAACCATAATCCATTAAACTCTTTGTGTCACTCCACTTGAATGACTTGTTTGGCGGCCATCCGCTGGCAAGAACACAACTGGTAAGCGTGATGCCGTTTTTCTTTGCGGCTCCGACAAAACAGTAACCGGCTTTTCCGGTAAATCCGGTTTTGATACCGAGCGCGCCTTCATAATAAGAAAGGAAAGCGTCATGGTTTGTCAGACTGTAGTGGTACTTTCCGGAGCAGTCAGAAAAAGAATGAGATTTTGTCTGCACCAGAGAAAGGAAGTCTTTGTTTTTTATAGCATAGGAAGCGAGCTTACACATATCCGAAGCAGTGCTGTAATGACCATTTGCGTCGAGTCCGTTTGGTGTGATAAAATGAGTCGAAGACATGCCAAGAAGGTTTGCCTTCTGATTCATTTTTGCTGCGAAACCGGAAACAGAGCCGCCAAGGTGTTCGGCAATTGCGACTGCCGTGTCATTGTGGGATTCCAGCATGAGAGAGTACAAAAGATCTTTCATATAATACTGTCTTCCAGGCTGCATACCAAGATGGACTTTTGGCATCCCGGCTGCCTTTTTGCTTGCAATGACCACATCGTTAAGCTTATTTGACTCCAGTGCTAAAAGGGCGGTCATGATTTTGGTGGTACTTGCCATTGGCACTTTTTTGTCCGTGTTTTTACTATATAGAATGCGATGGGAACCGGCATCCATCAGGCAGGCATAGGAGGCGTGTAAAATAAGTGGATTTGGTGTCTGCTCCATGGCGTTGATTTGAATGACAGGCTCCGGCAGAACAGGAACAAAATCCGAAGAATCGGTGGAGCTAAATTGTCTGTCCCACAGAATATGGAATGCGGTCAGGGCACATAATAAAAGGATGGCAAAGCATTTTTTTTGTTTCATAAAAAGGCCACCAGACATTTTTTTACAGTATATGAGGAATTTGAAAAAATAATTCAAATAGTTGTTGCCAAGGGGTTGAAAAAGCGTTACAATTACAATTGGATAAAATTTGAGTTTTATATAAACAATAATACAGAAAGTGGAGGGCTGCAAATGAGTAACTCAGCAAAATTATCAGCAAGAGAACGTATCGAATCTCTCGTTGATGCCAACAGTTTTGTTGAAATCGGTGGCATGATTACCAAACGTAATACCGATTTTAACATGCAGGAAAAAGCAGTGCCGGCAGACGGTGTGATTACCGGTTACGGTGTTGTAAATTCAAATCTGGTCTATATCTACAGTCAGGATGTAACCGCCTTGAATGGTTCTGTAGGTGAGATGCACGCGAAGAAAATCGCCGGAATTTATGAGATGGCGATGAAAGCGGGCGCACCGGTTATCGGACTGATTGACTGTGCCGGTATCCGGGTACAGGAGGCGATGGACGCATTGGCCGGATTTGGCGACATTTACATGGCGAAAGTGAATGCATCCGGTGTAATCCCTCAGATTAGTGCAGTTTTAGGTTCTTGTGGCGGTGGTGTTGCGATTTCATCCAAATTAGGTGATATTACAATTATCGAAAAGACAAACGGAAAACTGTTTGTAAATTCACCAAATGCGATTGCAGGAAACCGTATTGAGAAATGTGACACAAGCGATGCTGCATTCCAGGCAGAATGTGGAAATGCGGACATTGTATGTGAGAATGAACAGGAAGTATTTACAACAATCCGCAGCTTAATTGATTTACTTCCGGCAAATGCAGGAGCAGCAGTGGTTGTTGAAAATTCGGATGATCCAAATCGTGTACTGGATGGCTTTGATGGTTATGCAACGGATGCAAAAGCTGCCTTGACACAGATTGCCGATGATACAAAATTTGTGGAATTAAAAGCAGAATATGGAAAAGAAATGGTAACCGGACTTCTTTCCTTAGATGGAGTTACAGTAGGTGCGATTGCAAATGCGAAAGAAGGCATTCTTTCAACTGCCGGCTGTAAGAAAGCAGAGCAGTTTATGTATTTCTGTGACGCATTTAATATTCCGGTTGTTACCTTAACAAATGTAAAAGAGTATGCAGCAGATATGCAGGAAGAAAAAACGATTTCTCAGGCAGTTGCAGATTTGACATATGCATTTGCAAGTGCTGATGTTCCGCGTATTAACGTGATTACAGGTGAGGCATACGGAAGTGCTTATGTGTCAATGAACTCCAAACATATTGGAGCGGATTTGGTTCTTGCCCTAGATTCTGCAAAAGTTGGTGTTATGGATGCCAAAGTTGCAGCGCAGATTCTCTGTGAAGATGAAATTTCACAGGCAGCAAATACCAAAGAAGCATTGGAAGAAAAGGCAAAAGAGTTTGATGCACTTCAGGATGGTGCCACAGCGGCAGCAAAGAGAGGTTATGTGGATAATGTGATTTCCGGCAGTGAAATTCGGAAACACTTAATTTATGCATTACAGATGTTCGGAATGAGGTGATAGGATGTTATTGCTTGATTTAGAAAAAGTAAATGCTACCGTGGGTCCCGGTGAGGCCGTAATGAACACCTTGATTGGTATGGGAACGGTATTTGTTGTATTGATTCTTATTTCCATCATTATCTTTCTCTTGAAATATGTGCCAAAGATGTTCGAGAAAAAGAAAGCGGAACCGGAAGCAGCAAAACAGGAGAAACCGGCAGCAAAAGCTGTAGCAAAACAGGAAGTACCTGTTTCGGATAACACCCAGATTATTGCGGTAATTACCGCAGCGATAGCAGCACAGATGGAAGCTGAGACCGGTGTTTGTGTACCGGCAGACGGACTTGTAATTCGTTCAATAAAAAAACGTACGTTCAATTAAGGAGGATATTGACATGAAAAGTTATACAATTACAGTAAATGGAACCGTATATGATGTTACAGTAGAAGAGAAGGCAGGCGGCGCAGCAGCACCGGCAGCACCTGCTCAGGCGGCAGCACCTGCTCCTGCACCGGCACAAGCTCCTGCTCCGAAAGCACCGGCAGCATCCGGTAGTGCTGGTTCTGTTGAAGTAACAGCACCAATGCCTGGTAAAATTCTTGCTGTAAAAGCAGATGTCGGACAGAGTGTAAAGAAAGGCGATGTAATTCTTCTTCTCGAAGCTATGAAGATGGAAAATGAGGTAGTAGCACCTCAGGATGGTACAATTGCAAGTATCAATGTGAACTCTGGTGATATGGTTGAGGCAGGAAATGTACTGGCTACTATGGACTGATTCAGCAAATGAAAAGAACCGGAGGTAAACTAAATGGAAGTAATAGAAAATCTTATTCGACAGACAGCGTTTTTCCAGGACGGTATTGACTGGAGAAACTATGTCATGATATTGGTTGCTTTTATCTTCTTATATTTAGCAATCAAAAAAGGCTATGAGCCTTTGCTCTTACTGCCAATTGCGTTTGGTATGCTCTTGGCAAATATTTATCCGCTGATTATTCAGGATGGTGGACTGTTAAATTACTTCTTTAAGTTAGATGAATGGAGTATTTTGCCATCGCTGATTTTCCTCGGCGTTGGTGCGATGACAGACTTCGGTCCGTTGATTGCCAATCCAAAGAGCTTTCTTCTTGGTGCGGCGGCACAGTTTGGTATTTTCGCCGCATATATCCTTGCTCTTTTGTGGGGCTTCAATGGTGGTGAAGCAGCAGCTGTTTCGATTATCGGTGGTGCTGATGGACCGACATCCATTTTCCTTGCCGGCAAATTGCAGCAGGGGCATTTGATGGGTAGTATTGCGGTGGCGGCATATTCCTATATGTCACTTGTTCCGATTATTCAGCCGCCTATCATGAAACTTTTGACAACGAAAAAGGAAAGAGAAATCAAGATGGAGCAGCTCCGTCCGGTATCCAAACTGGAGAGAATCCTCTTCCCAATTATCGTTACAGTTATTGTATGTCTGATTCTTCCAAGTACTGCACCACTTGTTGGTATGCTTATGCTTGGTAACTTGTTCAAAGAATCCGGCGTAGTAGGCCAGTTGACAGAGACAGCATCGAATGCTTTGATGTATATCGTAGTTATTTTGCTTGGTACATCCGTTGGTGCTACGACGACAGGTTCTGCATTTCTTAATGTAGCAACATTGAAAATCGTAGTTCTTGGTCTGGTTGCATTTGCATTCGGAACAGCAGCCGGTGTATTGTTTGGTAAATTAATGTGTTTAGTAACCAGAGGAAAAATCAATCCATTGATTGGTTCTGCCGGTGTGTCGGCGGTTCCTATGGCAGCACGTGTGTCCCAGAAGGTTGGTTCGGAAGCAGATCCGACAAACTTCCTTTTGATGCATGCGATGGGACCAAACGTAGCAGGTGTTATCGGTACTGCGGTAGCAGCCGGTGTGTTTATGGCAATTTATGGAGTATAAGGAGGATATAGAAAATGGCAGAGATTAAGAAAAAGCCGATTAAAATTACGGAAACGATACTTCGTGATGCACATCAGTCATTGATTGCGACTCGTATGACAACAGAACAGATGCTTCCGATTGTCGATAAAATGGACAAAGTTGGTTACCACTCCGTAGAGTGCTGGGGCGGTGCAACATTTGACGCATCCCTTCGTTTTTTGAAAGAAGACCCGTGGGAAAGACTGCGTAAGTTAAGAGACGGATTCAAAAATACAAAATTGCAGATGTTATTCCGTGGACAGAACATTTTAGGATATAATCATTATGCCGATGATGTAGTAGAATATTTTGTTCAGAAATCGATCGCCAACGGAATTGATATTATCCGTATTTTTGACTGTCTGAATGATATTCGTAACCTTGAGACAGCAGTAAAAGCAGCAAATAAAGAAGGCGGACATGCACAGATTGCCCTTTCTTATACACTTGGTGATGCTTATACACTGGATTACTGGAAAGATATTGCAAAGAAAATCGAAGATATGGGTGCGAAATCACTCTGTATCAAAGATATGGCCGGTCTTTTGACACCATATAAAGCAACGGAACTTGTAACGGCATTGAAAGAATCCGTTGAAATTCCGATTGACCTTCATACACACTACACATCCGGTGTTGCTTCTATGACTTATTTGAAAGCAGTAGAAGCAGGATGTGATATTATTGATACAGCGATGAGTCCATTTGCTCTTGGTACAAGCCAGCCGGCTACCGAAGTTATGGTTGAGACATTCCGTGGAACACCATACGATACCGGACTTGACCAGAATCTTTTATCTGAAATCGCTGAATACTTCCGTCCAATGCGCGAGGAAGCATTAGAGAGCGGTCTTATGAATACGAAAGTGCTTGGTGTAAATATCAATACTCTTCGTTATCAGGTTCCCGGCGGTATGCTTTCAAACCTCGTTTCCCAGCTTAAAGAAATGGGACAGGAAGATAAGTATGAGCAGGTGCTTGAAGAGGTGCCACGCGTAAGAAAAGACTTTGGTGAGCCACCATTGGTTACACCATCGTCCCAGATTGTTGGTACTCAGGCAGTATTAAATGTAGTTTCCGGTGAGCGTTACAAGATGGTAACGAAAGAATCCAAAAAACTTTTGTCCGGTGAATTTGGACAGACAGTTAAACCATTTAATCCGGAAGTTCAGAAGAAATGTATCGGCGATACAAAACCGATTACATGTCGTCCGGCTGATTTGATCGAGCCACAGCTTAAAAAACTTGAGGCAGAGATGTCACAGTGGAAAGAGCAGGATGAAGATGTATTATCCTATGCTCTGTTCCCACAGGTTGCAGTTGATTTCTTCAAATATCGTGAAGCACAGCGGACGAAAGTAGATGCTACATTAGCAGATAAAGAGAATCAGACTTACCCGGTATAAAAGGATAAGATGAGCCCTCGGATTTTGAGTCCGAGGGCTATTTTTGCTATCAGAATGTATACAAGGAGGTACCATGGTGATGGAATTAGAAGAAGTATTGGAGCAGTGTCTTGGACAGAATTTCGTGCATATGATAATCAGTGGGAGATTTTGCCGGAAAAGTGGATGTACGCTGCTATGAGGATAAAGGAACGCTTATGTTTCAGTTCGCCAGATACCAGAATAATCAGGTATTTCATCTTAACTATGCAAAAGAAGAGGCGAAAAACTATATTCTTTCCGAACTCGTGCCCATTTACCGTCAGATGCAGTTCTTTACAACGGAAAAACAGTATACAATATTGATAAGCAAAAAAGGGAAAATAACAATAAAGGGAAAAAACAAAAAGAGTGAAAAACCACTTGTTTTATCACATAACCGCAAAAAGAAATATATTTTGAAGGAAAATGAACCAATTCCTTTTCTGATTGAACTTGGAGTTCAGGCAGAAGATGGCAGAATCCGGGATAAAAAACAGAAAAAATTCCGACAGATTAACCGCTTTCTGGAATTTATCAGAGATGTATCCGATAAACTGCCAAAGGATAAAGAATTAACGATTGTTGATTTCGGATGCGGAAAATCCTATCTTACGTTTGCTATGTATTATTATCTGAAAATCATGAATGGATATCGTGTCCGCATGATAGGACTGGATTTAAAATCCGATGTGATACAACACTGCAATGAGCTTGCCAAGCGGTTTGGCTATGAGGAACTTACCTTTTTAGAGGGCGACATCAGTTCTTTTGAGGGAGTGAATCAGGTCGATATGGTCGTGACGCTTCATGCTTGTGATACAGCGACAGATTTTGCGTTAGACAAGGCGATCCGCTGGGGTGCAAAAGTGATTTTATCGGTTCCGTGCTGCCAGCATGAGGTAAATGCACAGTTAAAAAATGACCGAATGCAGCCGATATTTAAATATGGGATTATCAAAGAGCGGATGGCTGCTTTGATGACGGATGCACTGCGGGCAAATCTGCTGGAGCAGGCAGGATATGAAACACAAATATTGGAATTTATTGAATTAGAGCATACACCGAAAAATCTGTTGATACGGGCCGTAAAGACAGATAAAAAACAAGGGAATATGGATGCATATAAAAAAGTCTGCGATGAGTTTGGCATTTCGACGACGCTTGCTCGTTTGCAGGAACATGAGGGGATGACGGTATGATGCAAAAACCGAAGATTTTAGCTGCCGATAATACGAAGATGGCGTTGCGATATATGGAAACTATTTTAGGTGACATTTATGATGTAACATTGGTTCAGACAGGAATGAGTGTGCTGGATTGCCTGAAGTCGGAAATTCCTGATTTGATTCTTATGAATGCGAATATGTTTGGAATGGATGGCTACGAAGTTCTCCGCCGGATAAAAGAGGATAAAGAAACAAAAGAAATTCCTGTCATTTTAATGATGAATGTGAAAGATATACAGAGTGAACTTAGGGGATTAGAAGAAGGTGCGATTGACTTTATTTCGCTTCCCTTTGAACCGCAGGTTTTAAAGGCAAGGATTGCGCATATTGTCGAACTTTCCGTACTCCGAAAACAGCAGGCGCATTTGATCGCGAAACAAAAAGAGCAGATTGACCGGCTGTTTTTGCAGTCGATGGTTACGATTGCTCACACGGTGGATGCCAAAGACCGTTATGCAAGGAGACATTCGCTGCGCGTTGCGCTCTACTGCAGGGGCATTGCTGCAAAACTCGGTTATTCGGATAAAGAAAAAGAGGAACTTTATTATATTGCGCTTTTACACGATATTGGTAAGGTGTCTACGCCGGATACTATTTTAAATAAGGCTTCAGAACTCACGAAAGAGGAATATGAAAATGTAAAAAAACACGCCGAAATTGGTGCACAGATTGTGCAGAATACGAGATTTGTTCCGGGACTTGAGGAAGGTGTGAGATACCATCATGAATGGTATGATGGAAATGGCTATGTGGGAATCTGCGGCGATGAAATCCCTGAGGTGTCACGCATTATTGCGGTGGCGGACGCTTACGAAGCAATGACGGCAGACCGGGCGTATCGTAAACATTTTTCCAAGGAACATGCGATACAGGAGCTTATTCGGGGACGAGGAACGCAATTTGACCCGGAAATCGTAGATACTTTTCTTGAGCTTTTGGAGGAAGGTTTTACGATTGATGAAGACCGAGCGGAGGGTGAATTGAAGGGTGAAGGAGAACTGAATGAGGCAAATGAACTGCTTCGTCAGGTTTTTACTGAAACTGTGCTGGAGACTCAGAGCGAATTGGAACGCGATTCACTGACCGATTTTCTAAACCGTCGGTATTTTGAAGATAAAATAAATAATTATCTGTTGTCTTCGAAATCCTGCGGAACATTTTTTATGATGGATTTGGATAATTTCAAACAGGTCAACGATACATATGGGCATAAAACCGGCGATGAACTGATTCAGGCATTTGCTGATGTTATTCGGGAAAACACAAGAGATGATGATTTTGTCTGCCGCATGGGCGGGGATGAGTTTGCAGTTTTTTTCTTTGAGTTAGAGGAGGAACGTGTCATTTGCAAACGTGCGGAAAGTATTATTAAAGATTTTGCAAAAATCAGAACGGAGATGGGATGCAGTATGTGTTCCGTTTCCATTGGAATCATGACAAAATATTACGGTGGTGAGGAACTGGATTGCGAGCAGTTATATGAAAAAGCTGATCAGGCTTTATATTATGTAAAAAATAATGGGAAAGACGCGTATCATCTGTTTGAATCCATGCCGGAAGATTTGAAAAATAACAGACAGACCGGTTGTCAGATGGATTTAGACCAGTTGATGCGGCAGGTAACCGAAAGGAAATATCGTCCGGGTGCTTATGCAGTAGAATACGACCGTTTTTCATTTATTTACCAGTTTATTGCTCGAAATGTGGAGAGAAACGGACAGCATGTACAGGTTGTTTTATTGTCCATGGAATTGCCTAAAGATAGAGAAATTTCATTGGAGAGAATTGAAGATTCATTAGTGCTTTTGGAGTCAGCCATTGTACGGTCACTGCGCAGAGGAGATGTGACAAGCCGCTTTAGTTCCACTCAGCAAGTAGTTGTTCTTATGGATGCGTCGAAAGAAGATGGTGTGATGGTAGCTAACCGTATTTTAAAAAAATACAATACGCTTGCTAAAGAAGCAGCAATTCCGGCACGTTTCGATATTGTGGAGGTGCCACATGCTTTTTCTAAAAGGACAGAAAAAAACGAAGAAAAGGCTTGACAACGCCAGTCAAATACGCTATACTTACCACCTGTAAAGAAAAAAACTTTACAGGTGGTGCTTTTATGTCGAAGGAAAAATCGTTATCTGAGTTAGATGAGATTGTAGAATTATCGTATTTGTATGATTTTTACGGTGCTCTGCTCAAGGAGAGTAATCGTGTCGTATTTGAGGATTACGTTTTAAGTAATCTTTCCTTGAGCGAGATTGCGAAAGAACGGGATATTACCAGGCAGGGTGTATATGACATTGTAAAGAGATGCCGCACTCGTTTAAAGGGGTACGAAGAAAAACTACATTTGATTGAAAAATTTCAGCTGACAAAGGACAAACTTGGTGAGATTGAAAGTATTGCAAAAGAAAATTTTGATGAACAAACGGCAGGACAGATTACAACACTCGCCGAAGAGATATATGAACTGATATAAAGAAAGGGGATTACTCGTGGCATTTGATAATTTGACGGCTAAACTTCAAAATGTATTCAAGGGTCTGCGCAGTAAGGGACGCTTGACGGAAGCAGATGTTAAGGCTGCACTTCGTGAAGTGAAGATGGCTTTGCTTGAAGCAGATGTAAACTTTAAAGTAGTAAAGCAGTTTGTCAAAGCGGTACAGGAGCGTGCGACCGGGGAAGACGTACTCAATAGTCTTACGCCCGGACAGACCGTTATTAAATATGTAAATGAAGAACTGGTCAAGATGATGGGAGAAACAACCACAGAAATTGACCTTCTTCCCGGCAATGAGATTACGGTTATTATGATGTGTGGTCTCCAGGGTGCCGGTAAAACGACTACGACAGCGAAAATTGCCGGAAAGTTAAAGGCAAAAGGAAAAAGACCGCTTTTAGTTGCGTGTGATATTTATCGTCCGGCTGCGATTGAGCAGTTACAGATAAATGGAGACAAGCAGGAAGTTCCTGTATTTTCGATGGGAACAAATCACAATCCGGTGGATATTGCAAAAGCCGGTGTGGAGCACGCAAAGGCAAACGGAAATAATGTAGTGATTCTCGATACCGCCGGACGTCTTCATATTGATGAGGACATGATGGAGGAACTCGCGAAGATAAAAGAACAGGTAGAAGTTCATCAGACCATTTTGGTTGTGGATTCAATGACCGGTCAGGATGCGGTGAATGTAGCATCATCCTTTAATGAAAAGTTACATGTGGATGGCGTCATTCTTACAAAACTTGACGGTGATACCAGAGGTGGTGCGGCACTTTCAATTCGTGCTGTGACCGGACGACCGATTTATTATGTCGGTATGGGTGAAAAGTTATCCGATTTGGAGCAGTTTTATCCGGACCGCATGGCGTCCCGAATCCTTGGCATGGGCGATGTGCTGTCGCTGATTGAAAAAGCGGAAGAGCAGATTGATGAACAAAAAGCCGCCGAGATGGCAAAGAAGATTAAAAAAGCTGAATTTGATTTTAATGACTTTTTAGAGCAGATGCAGCAGATGAAGAAGATGGGCGGTTTAAGCAGTATTCTCAGCATGCTTCCGGGCATGGGGTTACCTGCGGATTTAGAAATTGATGACAATGCCCTCAAAGGAACGGAGGCAATTATTTACTCCATGACAATTGAGGAGCGGACAAATCCGGGAATCATTAATCCATCGAGAAAACGCCGCATTGCAAAAGGTGCCGGTGTAGACATCAGCGAGGTAAACCGTCTGATGAAACAGTTTGAACAGAGCCGTAAGATGATGAAACAGATGTCTGGCATGATGTCTGGAAAAGGACGCAGAAAAGGCGGATTTGGCGGCTTTAAGTTCCCGTTTGGCGGGATGTAATATGATATCCAAAAAGAATTTCTTTGGAAATTTTTTGGAGATAGATTTTTAGATTAGAATAAGGAGGTGAAAGACGTGGCAGTAAAAATCAGATTGAAAAGATTAGGGCAGAAGAAATCACCATTTTATAGAATTGTAGTTGCTGATGAGAGATCTCCTAGAGATGGAAGAAACATCGCTGAGATTGGTACTTATGACCCAAATCAGGAACCATGTGTTGTAAAGGTAGACGAGGAAGCAGCAAAGAAATGGTTGCAGAATGGTGCTCAGCCGACAGACGTAGTTGCACGTTTGTTCAAACAGGCAGGTATTGAGAAATAGGAGGGCTGGTAATGAAAGAATTAGTAGAAGTGATTGCTAGTGCATTAGTAGACAGTCCGGAAGATGTCGTTGTCACGGAGACAGAAGATGAAAAACAGATTGTTTTGAATCTTACGGTAGCACCGGAAGACATGGGTAAAGTGATTGGTAAACAGGGACGTATTGCGAAAGCAATTCGTACCGTTGTCCGTGCCGCCGGTTCTAAAGGTGACAAGAAGATTATGGTTGACATTCAATAAGGATGAGGCGTGTTCTCGCGTCATGAATACCCTGCGGGCTTTTGCCTGCGGGGTGTTTTGTATCTTACCAAAAAGAGGGAAAGGATGAATTATGGAAGATTTACTGCGAATTGGTGTTGTGACAACAACGCATGGGATCAAAGGGGAAGTGAAAGTATTCCCGACAACGGATGATGTAAAACGTTTTAAAAAATGTGATGAGGTTATTTTGATTACAAAAGAGGGAAATATAACGCTTCATGTGGAGAGCGTGAAATATTTTAAAAATATTGTAATTTTGAAATTTAAAGAATTTAATAATATAAATGATGTTGAGCGGTTCCGTAAATGCGATTTGATGGTTACGAGAGATAATGCACTTCCGCTTAAAGAGGGGCAGTATTATCTTTGTGATGTTCCCGGAGCCGTTGTTATTAACGAGGATACCGAAGAAGAAATCGGCAAAGTAACAGATGTTATGGAAACCGGAGCAAACAACGTATTTGTAATTGAGACAAAAGAGGGAAAAGAAGTGCTTTTCCCGGTTATCCCGGACTGTATCAAGAAAGTGGATACAAAAGAAGGAATTGTAAGAGCACATGTCATGAAAGGGCTGATAGAATGAAATATTATGTAATGACGTTATTTCCGGAAATGATTGAACAGGCGATGAACACGAGTATTATGGGGCGTGCCATGGCAGATGGACTGATTTCTCTGCAGGTAATGAATATACGGGATTATACGCTCAATAAGCATGGAAAAGTGGATGATTATCCGTATGGCGGGGGCGCTGGTATGGTGATGGAGGCAGAGCCGATTTACCGTTGTTATGAACAGATATGCAGTGAAGCGGGGAAAAGACCACGTGTTATTTATTTGACACCGCAGGGTGATGTTTTTTCTCAGAAAATTGCGAAAGATTTTTCAAAAGAAGATGTGCTTGTCTTTTTGTGCGGCCACTATGAGGGCGTGGATGAGCGTGTGCTGGAAGAAATTGTGACAGATTATGTGTCAATTGGTGATTATGTACTGACAGGCGGAGAACTGCCGGCACTTGTGATGATGGATGCGATTGCCAGACTGGTTCCCGGCGTGTTAAACAATGAGGAGTCTGCGGAGACGGAAAGTTTTTCGGATGGTCTGTTAGAATATCCGCAGTATACAAGACCGGTTGAAATTTTAGGGCGCAGAGTGCCGGATGTTTTGATGAGCGGACACCATGAAAAAATTAATGAATGGCGCAAAGAGCAGTCCATTATGCGCACACGTGAGAGAAGACCGGATTTGTATAAAAGCTGGCTTGAAAATAATTCGGATACTTGACCGAAAACCTTGCTTTTTACAAGGGAAAACGATATAATAAAAATGATATGTTGCGTAAGTGAAAGGAGAGAAGAACATGAGTCGTTTTGCACGGTGCGAGCGGGATACCAAGGAGACGGAAATTGTTATCGAACTGGATTTGGATGGAACCGGTCAGTATGACATACATACAGGAATTGGCTTTTTTGACCATATGCTGGAGGGATTTGCCAAACATGGTTTGTTTGATTTGGCAGTATCGGTACAGGGAGATACCCATGTGGACGCCCATCATACGGTAGAGGATACCGGAATTGTTTTAGGACAGGCGTTTTTGAAAGCATTAGGTGACAAAAAGGGAATTGCCCGTTTTGGTTATTTTGTATTGCCGATGGACGATGCACTGGTGCTTGCTTCTCTTGATTTTTCGGGACGCATGTATTTTGCCTATGACGCTGAGCTAAAAGCACAGCGGCTTGGTACGATGGAGACGGAAGTGGTGAAAGAGTTCTTTATGGGATTAGCAAGCGGTGCACAGATGAATCTGCACATTAAGCAGTTAGCAGGAGAAAACACTCACCATGTAGTAGAGGCGATGTTTAAAGCGGTTGCAAAATCGATGGATATGGCTTCAAAAGTAGATGACAGAATTGAAGGAGTCCTTTCGACAAAGGGCGTTCTTTAAACGATAGAGGAGGAAGAGACGTGTCTTATAAAAAACTGATTCCCTTTATTAACGGGGAGAATGAATTAGCTGCCAATGTAGTGACGATGGCAGAAGATTATTGTTTTGCAGGAGCAGATGAATTGTTTTTATACAATTACTCCAAAATAACAGAAGAAAGAGAAGAATTTTTAGCAACCTTAAAAGAGATTGATAAAAAAATTGATATACCATTTATTGTTGGCATGTATGCAGCCCGTTTTGAAGATGTAAAAAAAGCATTTTACACAGGAGCGGACCGCGTAGTTGTGAAATACGAAATCTGCCCGGATGAAGGTGTGATTAAAGAAGCTGCAGCCAGATTTGGTGAAGATAAAATTCTTGTGGAAGTGGATGAAGGGCTTCCATTTGAAAAAATTGCTTTTCCGGTATCGACACTTTTATTGAAACATGTAAATACCGGAGAACCATTAAACCGAAGAATAAAAGCAAGCGGAAAGAACTTTCTGATTCGAGACAGTCTGCTCCGCAACGATTTGGAAGATTTGTTGAAAATCGAAGAGGTACAGGGCGTGGCAACCAATTATTTTGAGCGCCGCGATTTGTTCAAGGTAAAACGAAATATGGAAGAGGCCGGTATTGAGATGAATACATTTAAAAGTGCCATTCCATTTTCAGAATTTAAAACAGATGATAAAGGATTAGTTCCTTGTATCGTGCAGGATTACCGTACCGGTCAGGTGCTGATGCTTGCCTATATGAACGAAGAGTCATATCAGGCTACCTGTGAGACCGGAAAGATGACGTATTTCAGCAGAAGCCGTCAAAAATTATGGTGCAAAGGAGACACCTCCGGCCATTATCAGTATGTAAAAGAACTTTCGTTAGACTGTGATAACGATACGATTCTGGCAAAAGTGCATCAAGTTGGTGCTGCCTGCCATACCGGTTCTTACAGCTGCTTTTTCAAAGAACTGGCAAAGAAAGATTACATTGATACCAATCCATTAACGATTTTACAGGAAGATTTTGAGACGATTGAAAACCGAAAGAAAAATCCGAAAGAGGGTTCGTATACCAATTATCTTTTTACGCAGGGAATTGATAAAATTTTGAAAAAATGCGGGGAAGAAGCGTCGGAAATTATTATTGCGGCGAAGAATCCAAATGCAGAAGAGTTAAAGTATGAGATTGCTGATTTCCTCTATCATATGATGGTACTTATGGCAGAATGTGGTCTGACTTGGGAAGACATCACCAGAGAGTTGGCAAATCGCAGATAAACGTTAAATCAATAAGAATAAGGAAGGTGTGTAGAATGGAAAGAACAATTCTGGAAGCATTGGGGTATTATTTGATTCGTTTGGTTATGTTTGGAGCAACAGCGGCTGCCGGTATTGCGGTTGGTATTAAACTTCGTAAAAACAAAAACGCAAAAGAAGAAGCAAATACAGAAAATTAAGGTGAATCCATATGATTGGCAGAAAACGTAAGAGACTTGGCGATTTGCTGGTAGATGCCGGCGTGGTTACCAGTGAACAGCTTGGGGAAGCGCTCAAAAAGCAGAGAGAACTTGGCTTGAAGCTTGGCGAGACATTGATTGAGTTAAAATTTACCGATGAAAACGAAATTGTAGAAGCTCTTCATCAGCAGATGGGCTATCCGGTAGCAAAAATCCGCGAGGCAAAAATTGCACCGGAAGTAATTTCACTTTTGCCGGAGACAATTGTAAGAAAGCACAATGTGGTTCCGTTTGAAGTTGACCCGGATAATCCGAATATCCTGCGTGTGGCAATGGCGGACCCGATGGATATTATCGCAATTGATGACTTGGCGATTGTGACGAACATGCAGATTGAGGCGATGGTTGCGACACCGTCCGATGTGCGTTTTGGGATTGAGCGCTATTATGGAAATGAGCAGGTTGCCAAGATGGCAGAAACGTATTCCAAAGAGCGCAGGGAGCAGCAGAATGCCAGAGAAAAACAGGAGGAAGCAAACGAAGAAGTTGATAATGCGCCGATTGTTTTACTGGTAAATAAAATTATTGAGCAGGCAGTGAACGAAAGAGCAAGTGATATTCACATTGAAGCGTTGGAAGACAGCGTGCGTGTGCGTTTTCGTATTGATGGTGTGATGCAGGAAATGATGCGTTATGAAAAAGAATTATTAAATGCAATTGTAGCGCGTATTAAAATTATCAGCGGCATGAATATTTCTGAGAAAAGAGCACCGCAGGATGGACGTATGACACAGCGTTTTGACCGTGTTGAATATGATATTCGTGTATCGAGCCTGCCGACGACTTTTGGAGAAAAGATTGTAATGCGTCTGGCATCGAAGTCAGCACTTACGAGAGATAAAAGTGAACTTGGATTTCCGGAAGCAGAGATGCGCCGGTTTGACCATCTGGTTCACCAGCCGCATGGTATCATCTTAGTTACCGGACCTACCGGTAGTGGTAAATCAACAACTTTGTATACAGTACTGAGTGAGTTGAATGAGGGCAGTGTAAATATTGTTACAGTTGAGGACCCAGTTGAGGCTGATGTGGATGGAATTAATCAGGTTCAGGTAAATGAAAAGGCGGGACTTACATTTGCATCTGCGCTTCGTTCTATTCTTCGTCAGGATCCAGATATCATTATGATTGGTGAGATTCGAGATGAAGAGACGGCAAGTATTGCAGTAAAAGCCGCAATCACCGGACACTTGGTAGTAAGCACCCTGCATACAAATAGTGCAGCAAGTACCGTTACCCGTCTGGCGGATATGGGTGTGGAGCCATATCTGATTGCCGATTCTACGGTTGGTATTATTGCACAGCGGCTGGTGCGCCGTCTGTGTCCGAAGTGTAAGAGACAAAGGATGATAACCGATGAAGATAAGAGAAGACTTCGGATTCGCGGAGAAGGAACACAGCCAATTTACGAGCCGGGCGGACAGGGCTGTGCGTTCTGTAATGGTACCGGTTACCGCGGACGAATTGGTGTATATGAGATTATGACGGTATCTCCGGAAGTAAGAAAAGTAATTGCTGCCGGCGGCGGTGCCGATGAAATTCAGAAAGTTGCCTTGAGTGAAGGAATGACAACGTTACGTATTGGTGCGGCAAAACTCGTTTTGCAGGGAGTTACCTCCATTGCAGAAGTGGAGCGCATCGCGACAGAATAATGGCAGGAATGGAAATGGGGAGGTCGTAATGACGATTGATGATTTGCTGATTCGAGCAAGAAAAATGGGCGCAAGTGATGTTCATGTAACGGTAGGTATCCCACCGAAATGCCGTGTGAACGGAGAACTTGTGACGTTGATGGAAGGACGGATTCTTCCGGCAGATTCTAAAGCATTAGTAGAACAGATGATACCGGGGCGTCTGGTAGAACGATTTAACCGCGAAGGAGAAGTCGATTTTTCCTATGCGATTAAAGGCGTGGGACGCTTTCGTGTCAATATTTTCAAACAGCGTGGAACGATGTCGTTTGTTATCCGACTTGTGAATACCGAAATTCCAAGTCCGGAATCACTTGGCCTGCCGCAGTCCGTTTTGGAACTGGTCAAGAAAAAGCGTGGTCTGATTTTAGTTACCGGACCGACAGGAAGCGGTAAATCGACGACGCTGGCATCTCTGATTCATATTATTAACCAGACACAGAACAAACATATTATTACACTGGAAGATCCGATTGAGTATTTACATAGTCATGAAAAATCAATTGTAAATCAGAGAGAGGTCGGAATTGATACCCAGTCCTATGCAGGGGCGTTGCGCGCCGCGCTGCGAGAAGATCCGGATATTATTTTGGTTGGTGAGATGCGAGACTTAGACACGATTGCTACCGCAGTTACAGCGGCAGAGACCGGACACCTTGTACTATCGACTTTGCATACCATTGGAGCGGTTCCTACGATTGAGCGTATTATTGATGTATTTCCAATGAATCAGCAGGCGCAGATTCGTTTGCAGTTAGCGACTCTTTTGGAGGCGATTATTTCCCAGCAGTTACTGCCTACGGCTGACCGCAAAGGCCGCGTGGCAGCCTTTGAAATTATGTATGCCAACAGTGCGGTCCGCAATTTGATTCGAGAGGCGAAACCGCATCAGATACCATCTATTATCCAGACCAATAAACAAAGTGGCATGATGATGATGGATGATGCGCTTTATGAGCTTTACCGCACACATCAGATTACGGCTGAGGATGCGATGACATTTGCACAGGACCCGTCGAATTTGGCAAGACGTATTCCGGCTGGGAAAATGCCAACACCGTTAGCTGAACCTTCGTGGCAGATGGATGACTGGGATGGTCCTACGTTTGGGAGCGGTGGTTTTTAAAACACGAGAAAGGGGAGAATGAATTGGCAAAGTATAAATACCTGATTACAGATAAATATGGCAAAGAGAAAAAGGGAACGATGGAAGCTGTCAGTGAAGAGGCGGCAATGCGCAAACTCAAGGGTGAAGGCAGCATCGTTTTGGAGCTTAGTGAAGCATTTGATCTTGACAACGCCAGTTGGAATATTACGATTGGAAATCCGGTCAAGAAAAAGGATATTACCATTTTCTGTAAACAGTTTTACAGTATTTTGACAGCGGGCGTAACCGTCATTGACGGTCTGCGTATGGTTCAGGATCAGACAGAAAATAAATATCTTAGAGAAGCTCTTTACCGTGTCATGGTAAATGTGGAAAAGGGAGACAGTTTAGCAGATGCCATGGAAATGGAAAGTAAAATCTTCCCGTCTCTTTTGATTCATATGGTTGCTGCGGGTGAGGCAACCGGTAATCTGGAAATTGCGTTTGACCGTATTTGTACGCAATTTGACAAAGATATGAAATTAAATTCCATGATTAAATCTGCTATGATTTATCCAATTGTTGTTTTAGTAGTAGCAGTTGGCGTAATTATTGTTTTGATGACTACAGTAATTCCAAACTTCCAGCAGACTTTTGAAAGTATGGGCGAGGACCTGCCGATGCTGACCAAAATGGTAATTGGACTGAGTGATTTTATGACGAGTAATTTTATTGCGATAGCGATAGGACTTATTTTGCTGCTTACTTTTATTATCTGTGGCAAAAAGACGGAGCCTGGCAAACAGTTTACCAGCCGGGTCGCTTTAAAAATACCGATGTTTCGCAATTTTTCCGTAAAAAATGCGGCGGCAAAATTTTCTATGACGATGTCTACGCTTATTATGTCGGGTGTTCCTTTGGTGGAAGCCCTTGAAATTGTGGGAAATGTCATTGAAAACCGAGTGATTCGAAAAGCGGTAAAAGACTGTCGTGAAGAGGTTATGCAGGGGATCCCGATGTCAGAGCCTCTGGAGGCGTCTGGTGTGTTTCCGCCGATGGTAACGCATATGCTTAAAATTGGCGAAGAAACCGGTACGACGGAGCAGATGTTAGATAAAGTAGCAGAATACTACGAAGGAGAAGTGGAAACAGCTACCAAAAATCTCACATCAGCTATGGAGCCACTTATTATTGTTGTGCTTGCTGTTATTGTAGGAGGCGTAATTGGAGCGGTTATGATGCCAATGCTCAAGATTTATCAGGATGCAGGAAAAGCATAAAAATCCATAAAGAATTCCTTGAAACCCTAAAGAAATTTGTGTATAATAACAATATAAGACTTATAAAGTCACCCGTACGGCTAAGCCTATACTGGTCGTGGGAAAATTAAAAAAAGGAGAGTGTAACTATGAGAAGAAAAATTCAGAAGTATTTAAGTGGTGAGAGAGAGGGTTTCTCTCTGATTGAGTTAATCATCGTTATTGCTATTATGGCAATCTTGATTGGCGTTGTGGCATTGGTAGTGCTTCCTTACTTGGAAAGCGCAAGAGAATCATCTGATCGTGCATCGTTATCAGCAGTAAGTACAGCATTTAATTCGGCAGTTACAAAAGGAAATGCAGCTAAAGAATATAAAACACCGACGGCGATTTCATCAGATGCTACTTTAAAAGCAGCGGTTGAGAAGTATATGAAGAGTAACAAGGATTCTGCAAGCAGTATTGCGGATGCCGAGGCTTTCCAGTCAACAGCATGCTCTGGCTGCAAGTTTTACGCAGTTAATACAAAAGATGCATCAGGAAAATCTACGACATATGTTATGATTTCTAAAGATGGACAGAAACCTGCTGTAGATAGTGATGGTCAGCCATTTAAAGAGTAAAAATAATTAATTAAAATTTACAAGGGAGAGCCCGCTATGGCATTGGAACACTTTATCCTCTACATAATTGTATTCTTGTATGGCATCATAATAGGAAGTTTTCTTAATGTATGCATATACCGGATGCCAAAGGGGGAAAGTGTTGTCACAGTGGGCTCCCATTGTATGAATTGCAAGCACCCTTTGAAGTGGTATGATTTGTTTCCTGTGTTTAGTTATTTGGTGCTTCGTGGCAAATGCCGGTACTGCGGGGCAAAGATTTCGATTCAGTATCCGCTTGTCGAACTGGCAAACGGGATTTTATACGTTTTAGTGGTTGCTATCTGCGGATTGAATCCGGACAGTATCCTTTGGTGTGTCCTTACTTCTATCATGATAGTCATTGCGGTGACGGATTTAAAGACGATGAAGTTTCCGACTGTTTGTGAGATTTTGATGATTGTCGTTGGGGTAGTTCATTTATTCTTTCATGCGTCACAGTGGCTGTATTACATCGCAGGCGCTTTGTTTATGGGAGTATTTTTACTTGTGTGCGCACTTCTGTTTAAAAAGGTTACGGGAAAAGCAGGACTTGGTTTGGGCGACATTGAATTCATGGCGTGTATTGGGTTGTGTATCGGATTTGGACATTCTTTACTGGCACTGATTGTCGGCTGCCTGCTTGGTGCAGTGATTCAGGGGGGGATTCAGTTATACCATAAAAAATCAGGAAGATTTCCAACAACTCCTTATCTGGCGATGGGAGTTTATCTTGTTTTGTTATGGGGCGATACCGTGTTAAATTGGTACGTCCGTACTTTTGTATATTAACATTTGCCATTTTTAGAGTGCTTTATCATAAAGCATTGTAAAAATGGCGAAAGGGATTATAGGAGGATGAATGAATGGCGAAAAAAGTAATTGTTGTACGAATTGGTACAAATGAAGTTCAGATTGTGCATATGGAATATACGGCAAATTATCCGACCGTATATGGCTGTGTACGTTTTCCTACGCCGGAAAATGCAGTAAAAGACGGTATGATTATAGAGGTTACTGAACTGGCAACCTGCATCCGGAAAGCATGTGCAGATAAAGGGATTCGCACGAAGGATGTTATTTTTACCGTAGCGAGCGGAAAGATTGCAAGCCGTGAAACCAGTGTTCCAATTGCTAAAAAGAAAATGAAAATCCAGCCGTTAGTTATGGCAAAAGTGTCGGATTTGTTCCCGATTGACGTGGAAAAATATATTTTTTCTTATGTGGAACAGGGGGAACCGAAGAAAACAGAAGAGGGCGGACTTATTCAGGATGTCATGGTGTTTGCAGCACCGTCTGATTTGATTGATTCCTATTACACACTTGCTAATGCGGCAGGACTTCATATTGAATCAATTGATGCTGATGGAAACGCTGTTTTCCAGGTGATGCGCCGTCAGGTTAAAAGCAAAGAGGGCGTTACAATGTCGATTCAGATTAACCAGTCGGCAACGCTTGTTAATATTATCAGTGATAATAAACTTTTGCTACAGCGAGTAGTTCCGTATGGAATTAACGTATTTACAGAGGTTCTCTTGCAAGAACCGGTATTTCAGGTGCAGACGGAAGAAGAAGCCTATACACTTCTGAAACGGAATCGTGTGATTTTACACAACTTAAATTCAGAAAATCCGGAGAATAATCCGTCATTGGATAAAAGAATTGAAGTGACAGATAATGCGTCTTATCTGATTGGCAATATTGGACGAGTGATTGAATATTATAATTCCAAATACAAAGACCGGCCGATACAGGAAATTATTTGCATGGGAAAAGGCTGTGCAGTAGCAGGAATTCATGAACTGTTGTCAAATGAACTGGGAATCCAGACACATACGCCGGAAGAACTTGCAGGCGTTCGCTTTAACCGTAAAGTAAATATTAACGCTTACATTTTACAGTATATTAACTGTTTTGGAGCTGTTTTTGATTCGGTTCATTTTGTATCCAACGCCGTGCGTCAAAAAGAAGAAAAGAAAGGTTCCATGACAGGCGCAGTTCTGATTTTTGCAGGCTGCCTTTTGATTAGTATTTTAGTGGGTGGCTTTTCTGTGATGCGATTGTTGCAGGAAAAAGAAACCAACCGTATGTGGACGAACCGCGTACAGGCGATGGAACCGGTAGAGTCTGAATTCGCTACCTTGCTGGAAGAGGTAGTGAATCGGAAAATGCTCGATGTGTTTGATTTATATTGTGATAATAAAAACAATCATTTTCATGCCTTGTTAAAGAGTATGGAAGCACAGTGCCCGAAATCCTTTAAGATTCAGAGCATTACCAGTGATGAAGAAAAAGTTACGATTAATGCAATCAGTACCGATAAACTTTTATCGCTGTCTGCCCTGCAGATTCAGCTTGAAAAAATTGATGGAATTTCCAGTGTGAAAATTGACTCGATTACCGAGACCAACGAAGCACTGACAAAGAAGAAACAATATTCATATACGATAACCTTTGCCTACAATAAAGTGGTGGATGCGAATAAAAAAGCATCTGAGATAGAGGGCAGTCAGACAGAGTAAAAAGAGAGCGGGGATGAAATGATGAAGAATGGATTGACAACCGTACAAAAACGATTGATATTGATTCTTGGCGGATTATTGATTCTGCTTGGAACCGTGATATTTGTATTTCAAAGAAATATGAAGCAGGCAAATCGTTTGAAAACGGATTCCGGTCAGAAAATGAATGAAGTGAATTATTTAAGTGATTTACAGATTCGCGTAAATGAGATGAATGCTTCTCAGGCAAAGACGCAGAAGGAAATTCAGAAAAAATCGCAGACGTATCCGTGCAAGATGACACAGCAGAAAGCGATTAGTAATATTTACAAAATGTCAGTGGCAAGTGGTGTTCGTCTGCGTGCAATACGTCCACAGGCAGATAAGACCTTTTTTAAGGATGGGAAGTTTATTGTGACAACAGGAACCGGTGATGATGCGGAGCAGTCCACAGAATCCGAAGAAACGACGTTGAGTGATGTGGAAAAGAATCCGGAGAAAAAAGTTTCTGTTATGAAGATGGTTGGAAAGGCTTCTCCTTATGAAATTGAGTTGACCGGTACGAAAAAACAGATTTTAAAGGCAATTGACTGGGTGGCAAAAAATGTAGAACCAATGTCGGTTGTATCAATTAACCTTACGTTTGATAACAGTACCGGAAAATTAAGTGGAACGATTTTAGTTCACTTTTTCAGCTTGAATGGAAACGGAAAGGCATATGTTGAGCCGGATATTTCAGGCATCATTCTTGGAAATGAAGATGTTTTCGGTACGTTTAAGAAATAAGGTATATATAAGTTGTATGTGAGTGAAGGGAAGTGAGAGAATGAAAAGACAGGTACAGGGGTTTTCGCTGATTGAAGTATTGATTGCGATTGCCATTTTGGGTGTCGCTTCATTGGCTCTACTTTCCTTTTTTTCGAGTGCAAATTTTTATTCATCAACCGGTAAGAGCACGCAGGAAGCAGATCTTGTGGCACAATCGGTATTAGAAGAGGTAGACTCCTGCAAGACACTTACGGATATTGACAGTCAGTTGATGGCGGCGACAGGCAGTGCGTGGACGCTTGTGAAAAAAAAGAACAAGCAGATGACATTGTCTAAAAAAGTCACATTAAATGGCTCTGATTATCAGGCACGCGTGTTATTTGATTATGATTATGACACAACGGATTCTGAGGGAAACCAGGTGGAATCCAAATACAATAATTATGAGCAGCCAAAGCTGCAGGAAATTTATTCGGCGAAAAATGCTGTTATTGTTGAATCTGACCAGATGCAGGCGGCGGTAAGTCATTTTTACTACAAAAATCTGAGTGTCAGCAAAAGCACAATTGAAAATGGACTTTCAAGAGATATTGTGATTGATATTCAGAATGATACGGAACAGGAAGGCATTTACCGGATTGATGTTTCCTACCGTTATTCATATAATGGGTCTGAGTTTAGCGCGGTAGTGAAAAACCAGAAAGCGGAAAAAGAGACATTAGAAAATATATACATTTTATATAATCTTCTTCATGACAATGCTTTGACGGATTCGGTTGAAGTGAATATGGGAGATTTATCAATTGACGAAGCGAAACAGTTGAAGTTCTATTTCATATGCCAGAAAGGAGATGCAGCACCGGCGGCAGGCTATAAAATTATGCTTAGTGGCTCTGGGAATTTCTTACAGCCTGTTTATTATACAAACGGGGCGTCTCTTTCTGCCGGAAGTTTTCAGACAGATTTTGTTACCCATGAAAAGCAGGAGAGAATCGCCGGTGTTACGGTAGATGTTTATGAAGCGTCAGAAACGAATTATTCAGAGGATAATCGAATTGTCCGTCTGCAATCATCGAAGGGGGCGTGAAAAGGATGCGAAATACGATAAAAAATATTTGGCATAGAGAAAGAGAGGGTTCCTCATTGGTTACCGTAATCATTGGGATTCTTTTTATTGCTGCCATTGGAACGATTCTTTTGACGATTGCAAGCCGTTATTTGATTTCAGTAAATGTTGACCACAACGCATCGGATAATTTTTACCAGACCGAAGGAATTCTTGAGGAAGTAAAGACCGGACTTTTGGAGTATGCCGGGGATGCAGGAGAAGAAGCTTATAAAGATGTGGTGGAGCATTACACAAAGACAAAAGACAGTATGCACAAAACTTTTTCCGAAAAGTATATCAGTTTGCTGGCATCAAAACTGATGGGATATTCGTATGCGTGGGATGAAAGCAAAGTGGGAACGGAGCAGAACTGTGACCTTTCCATTTTGAAGAAATTGTCGAAAGTTCCGGATGCCGTTACAACGCAGAAGGGAACGAACTTAGCATTTGTGATTGATGTGGATTCGGATAACCAGTATTCGCTGACCATTAAAAATATGATGATTGACTATACGGACGCTGCGGATTACCGCTCGACGATTCGCACCGATCTTTGCATGAAGGTGCCGGATTACAAATTTGAGGGGGATTCTACGTTAGAGGAGATTAAGGATTACATTGTAATTTCGGATTCTTCTTTGGCGGTAGCGAATAATGATAATAACAAAGGTGTCACTTTCCGGGGAAATATTTATACCGGGGATAAAGATGCCGGTATAAAAGTAGAGAGCCAGAATGCAGCCTATTTTTACAGCCCGACCATTATCAGCAGAGGAAGTCTTGATTTGCTTGGCGGTGCGACGGTTTCTTTACAGGGTGAAAAAGCAGCGGGAAATCTGTGGGTACAGAACATCCGCCTGAAATCACAGGGGATGGATTCGGAGTCAACGCTGCAGACAAAATTGGATTTGAATGAAAATGCTTATGTGGCAAATGATTTGGATATTGAGGCAAACAATTCGATTGTTACCCTTTCCGGAAAGTATTATGGCTACAGTTATAATGAGCAGAATACAAAGACAACATCGACGGCGCGCTCTGATTACAGCAGTGCGATTTTGGTGAATGGATTAAATACAACGTTGAAAGCAAAAAATCTGGATAAACTGATTCTTGCCGGAAGAACTTTTGTTTCGAGAAACGATGAGAGCGGAAATGCTAGGGTTTCCGATATTATGATGGGTGAGTCCATCGCAGTAAAGAGTAATCAGATTGCCTATCTTTTGCCGGATGAGTATATTATTCCGGAAGATGGAAGAGATGCACAGGATACACACAATCCGGTGATTCGAGGAGAAAAAATTACGATTGATAAAACAGCACTTTTAAATTCGGATATTGGAAAATATCTAGACTCTGCCGAGCCATATACGGCGAACTATAGTAACTCCGGCGGCTATGTATTTTATTATTTGAAATTTAAAGATGAGAAGAATGCAAACGAATATTTTAGAAATTACTATCAAGGTTCAAAAGAGGAAGATGGAGAAACTGTATCCAATAAGGACCAGCTTGACGAGCGGGCAAAACCGTATGTATCTACGGTGGATGATACGAATATGAAATTTTCTTCGGAACTGTTTTTAGTTGCCGGTAATGTGATTCAGAATTATTATGCGGCGGGTGGAAGCAGTATGCAGTCCGATAATTATTTTAATAATGCCGGAAATCCAAATGAAGAATTGCTAGCGGATGGCAGAAAGCAGGGTCAGGATTATGTGGGTTATCAGTTATCCCTTCTTGCCTCCGGAGCAACGGGAGGTATGCGTTTGCCGGAAAATGCAAATGCATTGGTAGCAGACCGGCTGATTGATTTTTCTAAATTAACGACGGTTATGACAAAGAAAGATGAAAAAAATTCCGGTGTAATTTATGCGACACCGGGAGATTATGTTGTAGATGGTTCGATGAAAAAGGGAATTATTATTGCCGGTGGTGATGTCGAAGTACAGAGTGATTTCGAGGGACTTATTTTAGCCAAAGGAAAAGTGACAACGACAAGAAGTAATTTGAACTTAAAATCCAATATGGTTTTGGTTGGAAAACTTTTGGAAACGGCAAAAAGTGACGATAAATTGAAAGAACTGTTTTATGGATATACCGGACGCGGTGTACAGAATGCAACGGATTTTTCATCCTGTATTTCGTATGAAAACTGGGAGAAAAACTCTTATTAAGCGGAAAATACATTGGAAAGGAGGCAGCGGACATGGAAAAAGTAAAAGAAAGAGATGGATTTTCCTTAATGGAAATGATAATTGTTATTGCCATTTTGGGAATGATTACCGGTGGTATTGCGGTTACTTATAATATGGTCCGTTCTGCCGATGTAAAGGGGATGGCTTATGATATTGATTCGAGCCTGACGAACTTGAAATCCAAAAACATGGGAAGCAATAAGCAGTTATTTATGCATTTGTATAAACAGTCAGAAAATTATTTTATTGATTATACCGAAGAGGAAAGTTACACCCCGTCAGGGGAAGGAGAGTCGGTTGGCGAATCCGGCATTTCCCTCAAATATGATGGAAAAGAATTGACGGACGGAGAGGTCATCACGATAGGAATTCAGAAAAAAGACGGTGCATTTTCCGTTGGTCCTGAAGAAATTGAAGTTTATGACAATAATGTAAATGATTACATGGTATATCTGGTGAAGGATACCGGTAAACACTATGTGGAAGAATTACAGTAAAGAGTTGATTGTGGAAGGTGATTGTATGAAAGGAAAAGTACGAGCGGGATATTCGCTGATTGAATTAATGATAGCCATGGCGATTTCAGCTATTGTTCTTACGGCAATCATTGGTCTGATTGGTTTTGCTACGAGAAACATGAGAATTACACAGACCTCGGTGGATTTGCAGAATCAGGCAAAAGAGACATTAAACCACATGACGACTTATGTGATGGAAGGAAGCCGTGTCGAATGGGATGACAATAAAAAACAACTTACAATAACAAAGGATAAAATCGGTGCAGATCATAAGCCGGAGAGTTCGCTTGCAAGTTATTACTGGCAGGATGGCGATGCCGTTTATTTTGTAAAGGACACTGAGACGAAGAAGGCGGTTTTGACCTCGGATAAAAAACATCTTTTATTAGATCATGTAAAAGATTTTACATGTGAGAAAAAAGAAGATAAAGAGAAAAAGCAAAAGGATATTCTCCATATTTCACTGCAGTTGAAAAATGAAGATATGGCAGAGTTTACCTGTGATAAAGAAGTTATGATGAGAAATCAGTAAAGGAGGCGGTTTTTTGAGGACAAGAAAGAAAATATGGTTTTTATATAGTTTGATTCCAATTGTAATCGCCATTGTTGTAGGTATCGGCATTTATACAAGAGCATTTGGTATGTTTAGTCCGAAAGAACCGTATGTGAAAGGGGAACCGGACTCAATTGCTTTGGATTCCGTGACGGATGAAGGAAAGAACTGGATTGGCGAAATGGGTACCGGAGCGAAACCGGCAACCTCGGATGTGCCGACCTGTGAAGGGAAAAAAGGAACAAAAGATAATCCGTTTGTGATTTTGGAAATTGTTGCAGACAAGGCGCAGCAGCAGATGGGGTATCTTGCGATGGATGAAAATGAGACGAAACCGCTGGATATTTTGCAGTACGGCATTGATACTGCCGCAGAGCAAAAACGTTCTTATGTTCCGGGCAGTTCTTCTATTATGGGACAGGATAATTTGAAAGAAATCGGACAGTGGTTCTGCAACTGGAAATATTCGGTTTATAAAATTGGGAAAAAGGCAGAAAAAGAATCCATTCCTTATACAGAGATTGCCAAGTTATATAATGTTGAGATTACATCAAATGATTTAGAAAAGGCGGGTGTGTCAACAGAGGCATTTGACGAACAGTTACAGAAAGGAAAAACACAGAAATTCAGCAGAGAAGTTTATGATGTTCCGGCATTAATCAAAAAATATCCGGACTTCTTTGGGAAAGACAGCGATAAAAATACCATCCGTAAACCGGCAAAAGAGGATATTAATAACTGGTCGGTGAAAAAGAAAACGGAAGTTGTGAAGGAAGCAGAAGAAGAGATTTATAAGAAAACCGGATATCTTGTGGCAGTAGAGCCGGGTAAAGGTGAGTTTGGTTTTGCCAGCGAGAGTGATGCTTCAAATTTCATTTTCACAAAAATGGGAACGGATGCAGACCGCTGGATTTACGTTGAGAAGGAAGAGGATTTGCCGGAGGGGGTATTGGAGAGGTACACAAACCGGACGGCACAAATTGGGCAGTATGGATTTTGGAATAACGAAACGAATATTGGTTGGACGGATTCAACATCTGAGTTATATAACTATGATAATAATCAAAATGGAAAAGAGGCTTCGGCACTGACTGGAATGATGCTGAAATTATCCGATAACAGCAATTTGACCAGCAAATATGTGAAGTCCCCACAGGAGACAAAGGATATTTATACCTTTTCTTATTATGGATTGAAAAATAATAACGTGTTAAAACGTCAGTTGTTCCATTTTACAACGCAGGAAGCATACGATGATTTTCACATGCAGGTTATCTGCATGACACCTTCGGAGCTGAATGCGATTGGGAAAAAGGATACCAAAGAAAAGGTGGATATGATAGAGCGCGCGGATATGTTCTATCTGGGCAGTTACGATTCAGAAACAAATAATATTGCGAATGTATATAAGTTATATTATAAATACGTGGAAAATCAGAAGGATTATCAGTACGATTCGTCCAAAGTAGCAGAATTTATGGACGAAGATTTGGATTGGAATTTGTGCTTTAAATTGATATATCGTTTGTGTAATAACAAAAATCTGCCATTAGTCATGACAAACCGTCTTGGTAATCTGGAAAAATATGGAATGGCAGATGTTAAAATGTATCAATCGAAAAAGACGCCGAATGTGACGAGAAAAGCGACGCTGAATAATTTGGCAAAACTTTATATCATTGCGTCACAGTTTGATTTGACGGCGAAAAAAGAAGAGGATGAATCGTATATCCGAACTTTTTATGATGACATTTTGACGACGGGAAAATTAGAGCAGATAGTTTTAAATGATACGGCGAAAACAGATGCAAAAACGCCGGCAGATAACACCGGTTATTATGTCAGACCTAAGACAATTGAAACCGATGATTTGACCGAAAAGCAAAAGTGTTATTATCTGTGGAATCCGCTTACTTTCTATCCGGAAGCGGATGAGATGGATGCGCTCTGGAGTACAGACAGCCAGTGTAATATTAACGTAGATAAATTTGTTTCCTATGGCTATAATCGTTCTTATTTTGATGTGAATGATGCGAGTAATATTTTTACATCATCAAAGATGGGAATGAAAGCCAAGGGCAGTGACGGCGAACATGGTAATGTGGCAATTCCGCAAAATGCAAACAATGAAAATTACTCGACATTACTTGGTAACACGGAGAATGCAGATGTTTTAAATGTTGCGATGGATACGGCATTTCAGATTATGAATAATCGTCCGGAAACCGTAAATAATTTGGTTGTAAAGGCATTAAAACAGGCAAAGAAATATGTGAAATTAGCCGATGATTCGGTTTTGATTGATTATTCGTCCGACCGTTCGTATACCAGCGAAACCTCGTATCTGAAAGTTCAGATTCACGATAATAACAATACTGAAGATGGTTTGGTGACAAAGATATCGCTAAAGAATGAGAGCGGTGAAACGGCACCCGGCTCAAATCTTATTCTGTATACGACAAAGGATATGACGACAGCTTGCGAGAAAACTACCTATAGTGGTAAGACCGGTTATCAGGTAAAAACATCGGCGCCTTTGATTGCGTATATCCCATATTCCATAAAGGATTGGGCAAAGGGATATAACATCATCGAATTTGAAACCGTAGGAAGAACGTACAGCGAGCGCAAGAAAAAGACGATTATGGGCAGCCCTGTGACCTCTCAGATTACGATTGGTGAGCGGACGCTGTTTAGTCTGGAATAAGAAACGGAAGTGGAATTATGCAGAGTATCAAAGAGATAAAGCAATTGTTTGAACAGGCGGAAAAAGAGCAGTGGAATGCTCTTTTTTCGCAGTATAAAACGGATGAACGTGCAGGTGTGCAGAAACTTATCACACAGTATGAGAACAAACTCGTAAAATATAGAAAAGAGCAGGAAAGACTGTATCGAATGCTAGAGTTTGAGCGCAAATATGGGGATGAATTTTCCTGTATCTGCGGTATTGATGAGGCGGGGCGCGGACCGTTTGCGGGACCTGTTGTTGCAGGAGCAGTCATTCTGCCAAAAGGACTTACGATTGAAGGGTTAAACGATTCAAAACAGGTGAGTGCAAAAAAGCGTGAGGAATTGTATGATGAAATTAAGGAAAAGGCTGTGAGTGTCGGCATTGGCATGAGTTCACCGGCAAGAATTGATGAAATCAATATTTTGCAGGCGACTTATGAAGCTATGCAGCATGCGGTCGAGGATTTGGATGTTGTTCCGGATTTGTTATTAAACGATGCGGTTACGATTCCTTTGATTCCGATTCGTCAGGTCGGTATTATAAAAGGAGATGCGAGAAGTTTATCCATAGCGGCTGCCAGCATTATGGCAAAGGTTACGAGGGACCGCATGATGGTCGAATACGCAGAACTTTATCCGGAATATGGCTTTGAAAAAAATAAAGGATATGGTTCGGCAGAGCACCGTGAGGCACTGAAAAAATACGGACCGTGTCCGATTCACAGGAGCACATTTATTCATAACTGGATTTCCTAAGGAGGGAATAAGTATGGCATATGAAAAGGAAAAAAAGACGGCGGTTGCGCTTGAATATACGCCGGGTGAGCAGGCTCCAAAGGTCATTGCCAGTGGACGCGGTTATCTGGCAGATAAAATCATAGATGTGGCAAAAGAGGAAAATGTGCCGATTCATAAAGACGAAAAACTTGCCCGCTCGCTGTCGGTTCTTGATATTGGAGAATATATTCCGCAGGAGTTGTACTCAATTGTGGCAGAGGTGTTAGTTTTTGTGGATGATATGGACAAAATTCAAAGTAAGGTGAAGAAAAAATAATGAATCAACGAGAAGTGGGAGCAAAAAAAGAAGAGCAGGCGGGAGAATATTTGAAATCCTGTGGCTATGAACTGGAAGCAAAAAATTATTATTGTCGGTTTGGCGAGATTGACATTATTGCCAGAGAAGGAAAGTATCTTTGCTTTGTCGAGGTTAAATATCGGAAAAATGAAAAATACGGTGCGCCGGAAGGTGCTATTTCGCCCACGAAAATAAAACGGATTTGCAAAACGAGTCAGTTTTATTTATGGGAGCATAAATTGCCGGAGGATACACCGGTGCGGTATGATGCCGTGTTTATAATCGGGGATGAATGTCGTCTTGTGAGGGATGCTTTTTCATTTTTCGGATGAAAGAAAGTAGAACGTTTACTTGCTTTTTGTTCCTAAAAGCAATATAATAGGATAGATTGGCAGAAATGGAGGATGAGCATGGGAAAAGCAATATTGGCTATTGTTGGACGGCCGAATGTTGGAAAGTCAACATTATTTAATACATTAGCCGGGGAAAAGATTTCGATTGTAGAAGACCATCCCGGCGTTACAAGAGACCGTATTTATGCAGATGTTACATGGCTGAATCATTCCTTTTCAATGATTGATACCGGCGGTATTGAGATGGATTCAAAGGATAAGATGTTAAAGCACATGAGAGAACAGGCGGACATTGCGATTGACACAGCGGATGTGATTTTGTTCCTCGTGGATGTGAAACAGGGACTTGTAGATGCGGATTTTAAAGTGGCAGATATGCTGAGAAAATCCGGGAAACCGGTGATTTTAGTTGTAAATAAAGTCGACAATTTTGAAAAATATATGCCGGATGTGTATGAATTTTACAATTTGGGTATTGGAGACCCGCATCCGATTTCCGCAGCATCTAAGCTTGGTATTGGTGATATGTTGGATGCGGTTATGGAATTGTTTGATTTGGAAAAAATTGAAGAGGAAGAGGATGACAGACCTAAGATTGCCATTGTCGGTAAGCCAAATGCCGGAAAGTCTTCTTTAATTAATAATCTGTTAGGTGAAAATCGTGTTATTGTTTCGGATGTTGCCGGAACAACAAGGGATGCGATTGACACAGAAATTGTTTACAATGGCACGGAATATGTGTTTATTGATACTGCCGGACTCAGACGGAAGAGTAAAATTAAGGAAAATATTGAACGCTACAGTATTATTCGCACAGTTGCAGCAATTGAGCGCTCGGATGTGGTCATTCTGATGATTGATGCCACGGAAGGCGTGTCTGAGCAGGATGCGAAAATTGCGGGAATTGCCCACGACAGAGGCCGTGGATTGATCATTGCGGTCAACAAATGGGATGCAATCGAAAAAGACAATCATACGGTGAAAGAATATACGAAAAAAGTACGGGATATTTTGTCTTTTGTTCCGTATGCGGAAATTATTTTTATTTCTGCCCTGACCGGACAGCGTACAAAGAAAATTTTTGATTTACTTGAAACGGTTATTGAGAATCACGCAATGCGCATCCAGACCGGTGTGCTAAATGAGATTTTGATGGAGGCAGTCGCATTACAGCAGCCACCTTCTGACAAAGGAAAGCGGTTGAAACTGTTTTATATGACACAGGTGAGTACAAAGCCGCCGACGTTTGTTTTGTTTGTCAATAAAAAAGAACTGATGCATTTTTCGTATCAGCGGTATATCGAAAACCGGATTCGTGATACATTTGGTTTTATGGGTACACCGATTCGTATTTTTATCAGGGAACGTAAAGAAAAGGAGTAATTTATCATGGAACTTGTTTATTCAATAATCTTTTTAATCATTGGTTATGGCTTTGGAAGCTTTTCAACCGGATATGTGGTTGGAAGGATGAGTGGACATAATATCCAGTCGGAGGGAAGTGGAAACATTGGCACGACCAATGCTCTTCGTACTATGGGAGCAAAAGGCGGTGCGCTTACCTTTGCCGGAGATTTATTAAAGGCATTTATTCCGACACTTTTGGTGCGCTTTGTTTTCTGCCCGAACATGGGGTATTCACCGGAAATGACCTATCTTATGACTTTGGTGATTGGTCTTGGTGTTGTAATTGGACATAATTTCCCTTTTTACCTTCATTTTAAAGGCGGCAAGGGAATTGCGGTATCGGCGGCAGTTATTGTTGCTTCTTCATCCAATACGAGTCTTGGCTGGATTATGATTGGTGTCTTTTTGGCAGTATTTATTATTGTAGTTGGAATTACCAGATATGTGTCTCTTGGCTCGTTGATTGTTGTGTGGTATTTTCCACTTTATGTAATTTTAGAGTACCATAGGATTGAAACGTCTTTGTTTGTCATTATGCTTTTCATTGCGCTGCTTTTTACAGCACTTGCCTACTTTAAGCATGCGGGGAACATAAGACGGTTAATGAATCATACAGAACGTAAATTGGGAGAAAAAAAGGAAAAGGAGAACGAATAGATGAAACATGTTAGTTTTTTAGGAGCAGGAAGCTGGGGAACCGCACTTGCCATTTTGTGTGCAAACAATGGACATCAGGTTACGATTTGGTCAAAGGTGAAAGCAGAGACCGATATGCTCAAAGAGCATAGAGAACATCTGGAACGTCTGCCTGGTGTAAAACTTCCGGATAGTATTGTGATTGAAGAAGATTTGGAAAAGGCATGTACCAATCAGGATGTTATTGTATGGTCAGTCGCTTCTCCGTTTGTCCGTTCAACGGCACAGGAAGCAAAGCCTTTTATTAAGGATAATCAGATTATTGTAAATGTCGGCAAGGGAATCGAGGAAAATACATTGATGACATTATGTGGAATCCTTGAGGATGAGCTGCCGATGGCAGATGTCTGTGTCCTTTCCGGACCAAGCCATGCGGAAGAAGTTTCCCATGGAGTACCAACAACGGTTGTTGTCGGAGCAAAGACGGAAAAGACGGCAATGTTTGTACAGGATGTGTTTATGAGTGACCGTTTCCGTGTGTATACAAGTCCGGATATGATTGGTATTGAACTTGGCGGTGCACTGAAAAACGTGATTGCACTGGCTGCCGGTATTCTGGACGGTATGGGACTTGGCGATAATACGAAAGCTGCTTTGATGACACGCGGAATTGCTGAGATTTCCAGACTTGGTGTGGAACTTGGCGGAAAAATGGAAACATTCTGCGGTTTATCAGGTATTGGTGATTTGATTGTAACCTGTATCAGCACCCACAGCCGGAATCATAACTGCGGTTATATGTTAGGGCAGGGCAAAACGTTAGAGGAAGCAAAGAAAGAAATCAAGCAGGTTATCGAGGGCGTAAACTGTGCAAAAGCTGCGATGGCACTTGCCAATAAAAACCACGTAACAATGCCAATTGTGGAACAGATTAACGCAATTTTGTTCTCCGATAAAACGGCAGAGCAGGCAGTGGCAGACTTGCTGATGCGCGATAAAGTCAGTGAGTACAAGAGTTTGACGTGGTAGGGAATGCCTAAACGTAAGCAGAAAGTCTAAAATACAAATATTTGCCAGCGGATTTTTGCACTTGTAGTGAATTAAAAATCCGCTGGCTTTTCAATACGGATATTTTTTGTGCCGGCAGCCATTAAGGCAACTCTGTTTCGTAGATTTTAGCGAAAGAGTTGTTTTGGTATCTTCATGATAAATTGGTGTTGACACGTAAATGTGTGTGTGATAGTATATGTATAACAGTTAGGGTGTTTTGTGATCCTGACGTTATCTATCAGTACGGGCTTGTACTGGTTTCGACAGGCCAGCTGAAGACGGTGAAGCTATCCGTGGACTGTGACCACGTTAAAACGCAGACTTAAATTTAAACGCTGATAATAATAAATTAGCTTACGCTGCCTAATTATGGCGGCTGTTGTGCTTAGGCGTCCTACAACCTAGGTTACAGCATCATTCCTTTGTAGGGAACCTTGCCGGTAAAGCTTTGAATCGGTAAGAGAAACATGAAGCTACTGATATTTAGTGGGTGTTAGTTCCCGCTATTTGGAGGGAATGGTTTTCGCAAGAGAACAAAAGAACTGACTATGATAGTAGAAGAACGTGGGATTCTGGTTTGGACGCGGGTTCGACTCCCGCCAGGTCCATTATATGCACTGAGGAGGGACTCAACGAAGTTGGGAGGAGTTCTGACGACATATGTAGAGTATGTCCGAAGTTGTTTGGTGTATCGAAAAAGATAGCGGTGCTGTATATGAATAAAGATATACAGTACCGTTATTTTTATGGTATAATTCGGATATGAATTTGACAAAATGGGATTTATAGAAGAGATGTAAAGGCAATCGGTAAACATATTAATAATGCATTAAACAAAGAAATGTGCAAAAAATGCACATTCCAAATTCTGACAGGCCGGTTCAGTTTTATAGTTTGGAGGTAATTATTTCTGTAGGTTACAGAGTAAAATCTAATCGGGGTGTAGAATTTAGACAATGGGCTAATAATGTGCTTTGTGAAAAGGGACAAAAGAGGATAAGCGAAGGTGCTTTAGTGGCAATAACATTGATGAGTGCAGAGTCAGATCCCAAAGAAAAAGATTTTATTGGAGACTTGGTAAGGGCAGTTGCAGCTGGATAGGGAAAGTCGAATGTGCGTAGGCTCGATATATGCTAAACAAAGTAATTCTTGTGAAGATCCAAATGAACAGAAAAAAGAGATGTAGTAATGTAAAATAATATCGAAATTTGGAAAAAAGAACAAAATGTATCAGAAAAGAGATTGCGTTGACTAAAAACAGAGAATATGTTATTATGGTTTTGTACATAGACGAATTGTGGAGGTGACAAAATGGGAGAATTTATTGTCCGTTTGTCTTCATTGACATTGCAAAATATCAAAAATGTAAAAAAAGGTACTGTTTTTATGCCTATGGCTAATGAAAAATCACTTAATGTTGGCGGTGCAGAGATTCTTGGTATCTATGGACAGAATGGTTCAGGAAAAACGGCTGTTGTAGATGGTTTATATTTCCTCCAGCAGATAATGATTGGTGAGACCATTGATCAGAGTATAAGTGATTATATTGGAGTGAACGATGATGCGGCTCATATGAATGCTGAATTTAAGATATTTGGTAAGAAAAAAATATATGAGGTTGGATACAATATTGAGTTGAAAAAAATGGATGGTGATGTTGTAATAGAGAGAGAGTTTTTGAATTGTGCAATTAACCAGGATGGAAAGAGAACGAATAAGAATATTTTCATGGATTATATACGCTGCGAGTCGGAGAGTATTTTTAAACCACAAAAGAGACTTGATGAGTTAATTGGTAAGGATAAAGAGAGAAGAACAGATTTAATCGTGGCCAGAAAGATGGCAGAGAAAAGTAATTGTTCTTTTATTTTTGGAGATAGCAGTAGAGAAATTTTCTGTCAAAAAGTTGAGGATAAATTTAAGAATTATTCTAATGTAATCAAAGCATTATTTGAATTTTCTTTTAAGGATTTATTTGTTATTAGAAACACTCATTCAGGAATGATAACAGCAAATTTTCTTTTACCAATGGCTTTTCGTATAGAAAATAACAAGATTGGTGCAAAGGGAGATTTTGCGGTACCTTTGACTGAACCAGTTGTATTAGATGTTGAAACAAAGAAAATTTTGGATGTAATTATTAAACAAATAAATGCTGTATTATATACAATCATTCCAGGAATGATGATTGATGTGAAAGATTATGGGAAACAGGCACTAGATTCTGGCGAAGAGGGATGGAAGGTAGAGTTGATGTCTGTGCGCGAAGGGGAAAATCCGATTCCTATTCGTATGGAATCAGAGGGAATTATTAAGATTATTTCTATCTTGAATGTGCTTATTCAGGCATTTGGGAATCCATCAATTTGTCTTGTGATTGATGAATTAGATGCAGGAATTTTTGAATATATGCTTGGAGAGCTGCTTGATATCTTTCAAAAGAGTGCTAAGGGACAGCTGATTTTTACATCTCATAACTTGCGTGCTCTTGAGATGCTTGATAAGAGCAGTATTATGTTTTCAACTGTTAATCCGGAAAATCGCTATATCCATATGAAGAGAGTAAAGGAGAATAACAATCTTCGTAGTATGTATATCAGAAGCATTACTCTGGGTGGACAGGATGAGGCGATTTATGAAGAGACGGATAGTTTAAAGATTGCGCGAGCATTTCGTAAAGCAGGAAGGAGCCTTTCTGATGAATGAAAAAAAAGTTATTGCGGTAATTGTAGAAGGACCGAGTGATGAAAATGCTATCGGTGGAATTTTAAAAGAGTTTTTTTCTTCCGAAGAGGTGCAATTTGCTGTAGTACATGGAGATATTACATCAAATGAATTTACTACGGTTGATAATGTTATTAGAAAGATAGATGGTCTCTTAGATGGCATAAAGTCGAAGTATGGATATCATTGGGATGACTTTATAAAGGTGATTCATATTGCCGATACAGATGGGGTGTTTGCAAAAGATTGTGTGGTGGAGGCGGATGTTGAGGAAATTCAATATTATGAAGATCATATGGAAGGAGCAGTTGTTGAAGCAATAGAACGTAGAAATAAACATAAGTCGGAAATCTTATTTAAGCTTTATTCAACCGGTAAAATTCATAATATAGGATACCGCTTGTATTTTAATTCCTGTAATTTAGAACATGTATTATATGGTGTACTGAAGAATTTTTCGGATGATGAGAAAGAAGAAATGTCGGATGATTTTGCTGAAAGATATGAAGGTAAGGTAAATGATTTTATTAGCTTTATATCGGATGAAGCAGTAGCTGTCCCAGGTACATATAAGGAAACTTGGAGATTTATTGAAAAGGACAAGCATTCTTTAGAAAGACACTCTAATATGAATTTAATATTTGAAAAGTGAATTTTGAGAGGAGCAGCGTATGATTGGCAATATAGTAATGGTCTGTCTTCCAACGATCGACAAGAGGAAATTTATTTTGTTGAAAATCTGGATGATATAAAGCGAATCTTGAGACTGGCATAACTTTATGATTGCACAGTAAAATGGCGTTGCATTCGCGAAAGACAGAGATTGGATGATACTAGTATAGATTAAAATTCTCAACAGGATTGAGTATTTTATGGAAAGGAAATCGCAATGCAGACAACAGACTCGGTCCGCAGCGTCAAAGGTGTTGGCGAAAAAGCGGAACAAAATCTTCACAAATTAAAAATTGAAACGGTGGGAGAACTGCTAGAGCACTACCCAAGAAACTACGATGAAATCAAGCCGGTTTGTCCGATTGAAGCATTGGAAGAAGGAGATATAGCGGCTGTAGAAGGCGTGCTTATGGCGCGGCCGCAGATTATGAAACGTGGCTCAAAAAGTATTTTAACGATAACGCTGCGGGATACGACCGGCACTTTGTTAATTACATGGTTTAATATGCCTTTTCTGCGAAATCAGTTAAAAATGGGGACAAGATATTTGTTCCGTGGAAAGGTCGAAAAGCGAAACGGGCGGTTGCAGATGGTGCAGCCAAAGCGTTACACAAGGCAGGAATTTTACAAAATTGTAGGGAAAATGCAGCCAATTTATCCGCTTACGGCGGGGATTACCAATCATGCCATGGCAAAATTAATGCAGGAGGCAATCATGGCGGTAGAGGATTTCAAAGAATTTTTACCGGCGGATTTGCGTAAACGCCAGCAGTTGATTGAATACAAAAAAGCAATGCGTCAGATTCATTTTCCGGCAAATCATAAGGAATTGAAAGAGGCGAGGAAAAGACTTGCCTTTGATGAGTTGTTTTTATATACAATGGCACTTAATTATATCCGTGAAAATGGAAAAGAAATCAGCACACACCGGATTCAAAAGACAAATGAGGCTGCTGAGTTTTTAGAAAATCTTCCATTTTCGCTGACCGATGCACAGAAAAAAGTATATGAAGAAATCTGTATGGATATGGAAGGCGGTTTTGTGATGAATCGTCTGGTACAGGGAGATGTTGGTTCGGGAAAAACGATTGTTGCCGTGTTAGCACTTTTGGAAGTCGTTAAAAACGGATATCAGGGAGCATTCATGGTACCAACGGAAGTATTAGCGGCACAACACTATCAAAATCTGACGAAATTATTGGCAGATTACGGCGTGACGGTTGGATTATTGTCCGGTTCCCTCACAGCAAAAGAAAAGAGACGGGCAAAAGAAAAAATTGCTTCCGGGGAATGGGATATTGTGATTGGAACGCATGCGCTCATTCAGGATGGTGTTGCATTTGCCGATTTGGGACTTGTGATTACCGATGAACAGCATCGTTTTGGTGTAAAGCAGCGTGAGAAACTTTATCAAAAAGGAAAAGAACCACATGTTCTTGCGATGAGTGCGACGCCGATTCCAAGGACGCTTGCGTTAATTTTGTACGGCGATATGGATTTATCTGTGATTGATGAAAGACCGGCTAATCGTCTGCCGATAAAGAACTGTGCAGTCAACACGGATTATCGTCCGAATGCCTATCGATTTATGCTAAAACAGATTGAAGAAGGGCGGCAGGTGTATATTATCTGCCCGATGGTGGAACAGGACGACGAATCCGAACTGGAAAGTGTAATGCTTTACACCGAGGAACTCAAAAGCCAGTTTCCACCTTCGGTAACGATTGAATATCTTCATGGGAAAATGAAACCGGCGCAGAAAGAAGATATTATGGCACGTTATGCAGAAGGTGAAATCGATATTTTAGTTTCAACAACAGTGATTGAGGTTGGAATTGATGTGCCAAATGCCAGTGTGATTATGATAGAAAATGCAGAGCGTTTTGGACTGGCGCAGTTACATCAGCTTCGAGGACGAGTCGGACGTGGTAAGTGGCAGTCCTATTGTATTTTGATGTCGACAAAAGAAACCAAAGAGAGCAGGGAGCGGCTACAGGTTTTAGTCAATTCCAACGATGGATTTTATATTGCAAAAGAAGATTTGGTACTCCGCGGACAGGGGGATTTATTCGGCATCCGCCAGAGTGGAGAGCAGGTGTTTTTAATTGCGGATATTTTTGAAGACGCGAAGTTGTTGCAGCAGGCGTCCAAAGAGGCAAAGGAGATGTCGGCAGATGAAAAAGCACTTTTGTATAAGAAAAATGAACGTTTGAGAAACCGTTTGAACCGGTATTTGGGGCAGATTACGCTGTAAGGTGAATGTTTTCCTTGAAAAAAAGGCGTAAATCATATACAATGAAAACGATAAGCATTGGGAAGGAAGAATTGGATATGAGAGTGATTGCAGGAAAGGCAAGGCGGCTTCCTCTAGTGTCTCCGGAGGGCAGGGGGACAAGACCTACGACCGACCGGATTAAGGAAACGCTTTTTAATATTTTACAGGATGACATTCCGGGCTGCCGTTTTTTGGATTTATTTAGTGGAAGCGGAGCGATTGGAATTGAGGCAATCAGCAGAGGTGCCAAAGAAGCAGTCTTTGTTGAATTTGGCAAAGAAGCACTTTCCTGTATTCGGGCGAATTTGAAAAAAACAAAGTTAGAAAGTCAGGCAGTTGTATTTCCGGTGGAAGTCAGTTATGCGATTTCCAAACTGGCAAGACAGCAGGAAACGTTTGATATTATTTATGCCGACCCTCCCTATGAGAGAGGGTTTGAGCCAAAGATTTTAGAGTGGCTTGGTGATGCTAAAATCATGAATCCGGATACGATTCTGATTTTAGAAACTTCGTTAGACACACCGGTCGATTATGTCGACACCGAGCAGTTTGAAATTGTGAGAATCAAAGAATATAAAAACAATCAGCATGTGTTCCTTCGTGCCAAATAAGGGAGCCGGAAGAACGAGAAAAGGAGAAGAATATGAATCCATCCAGAATTGAGCAGGCAATTGACGAGATTTACAATTATGTAGAAGAGTGTAAACCATCAAAACTTTATCCAAGTAAAGTTGTCGTAGACCGCGAGCAGCTTTATGATTTATTAGACGAACTTCGTCTGTGTGCACCGGAAGAAATCAAACGCTATCAGAAAATCATTACAAATCGCGATGGCATTTTAAATGAAGCGCAGCAGCGTGCGGAGGATATGCTATCTCAGGCGCAGCAGCAGACGGCACAGATTCTTGACCAGAACGAGATTGTTCAGACCGCATATCAGCGTGCCGAGGACATTATGCGTCAGGCAACGGAAGAGGCAGAGCGTCTGGTGAATGCCGCACAGGACGAAAGTGATCAGATGAGAAAAGCAGCACTTTTGTATACAAATGATTTATTGAGCGAGGCACAGGGACATGTGGAAGAATCATTAAAAGAAATTGATAATAAATCCCGCATGCTTACCAGCGCACTTAAAAACAGTATTCAGTTGATGAAGAGTAATAAGGAAGAACTTATGATGCAGCTTGAGCCGACTAAAGCAGCCGCAGCCAGTGAGCCGCAGATGCCGGAAGAGCCGGAACAGCCGGAACAGCTTGAGCCACAGCCACAAGGACAGGAATCCTTTGAGGTTCCGGAAGATGCCTTCTTAAAAAATGCAGAAGAGTAAATAAACCAGACTGCCGGCAATTACGGCATTTATCAGTTTATTAATAAGATATGGGAAAATGGGAAGTTCTGACTGCGATAGAACACTGCTCGTTTGTGCGGCTGCACACAGACCGCCAAAGGCAAGAATCGAAGCACTTAGAACTTCTTTTATTTGTAGAGAAAGTGGAGCAGTTGCAACATAGGACATTCCGGTTGTGATTTCCATAGAACCAAGACAGGCAATGCCGAATAAACTGGAGGTAGGCAAAAGCATTTTCAAGAAACAGGCAAAAATCGAAAACAAAATCACATAACCGCCGATTTTTGTAATTAGGATAAAACTATCCAAAATAATTTTATCCATTAGTTTGGAAAAAGGAAGCTTTTGCGGGGAACATTCGTTATGCGGACTGCTGCCATGGGAAGTGTTTTTATTTCTACCGATTATTTTCAGAATGGAAGAGACAAAAAAACTTCCTAAAAAAGCGGACAGAACCAGTGTGAGGAAAAAAAGGATCGCTTTTGGTGTTGAAACATTTAAGATGGTGCTGCAACAGTACCCCATGATAAACATGGGACTGGGATTATTGACAAATCCAAGATAAAAATAAGCTTTGTCTGTTGTCAGCAGTCCCTTTTCATATTGTTTACTCACCAAATCCGCACCGGCGGGATAACCGCACAGCAGACCAAGAAGGAGAAATGCCGGATGTTCGGATGCTTTTTTTAATTGCAGCCGGAAGAAATTTAAGGCAATAAAAAATGGAAGAAGTGTCGGGATTAGTTCGAAAATCCACAGAGAACAGCCATATTTACTGCCGGAAATCGCTGCTTCCGGGCAAAATAAAAGGAAGCCGATAAAGAGAAGTGAGCCGACAATCATAACAATACCTCACGGTTTTTACTCTATCTTATGCGGTAGAGATGGACAAATAGAAGTGTTTTGTGTTACGATAATCAGAAAGGATGGAAAAAGAATGGAGGGGCAGACTTTGATCGAGAAATCAGAGAAAATGATAGAAGCCATATTAGAAAGTTACAAAGAGTATCCGGTGACAGTTCGGATGGATACGGAGAATATTGTAAATAAAAATGTATTGATTCAGGTATTGGAAGAACTTCGCCGGATTTTGTTTCCGGGATTTTTTGATACCAACCGCGTGAGAAGTGAATATATCAAATATTTAGTGGGCGACCGCATGGAATTTGTCCAGTATCATCTCCGCAAACAGATTGCACGCGTATTGGGAAATGATGAGACATGTGACCAGTGCCCAAAATCGGATTTATCAAATAAAGCAGAAAAAATTGTAGAAGAATTTTTCTCGAAAATCCCGATGATACGAGAGTATTTATACACCGATGTTCAGGCAGCATATGATGGTGATCCGGCAGCATACAGTACCGATGAAGTTATTTTTTCTTATCCCGGTATTTTTGCTATTACGGTTTACCGCATTGCCCATGAACTGGTGCTTCTTGGTGTGCCGTTGATTCCACGTATTATGACAGAGTATGCACACAGCCTGACAGGAATTGATATCAATCCGGGTGCTGCCATCGGCAAGTATTTTTGCATTGACCATGGAACCGGCATTGTAATTGGTGAGACAACAACAATTGGAGACCATGTAAAAATTTATCAGGGAGTTACGCTTGGAGCGTTATCCACAAAACGAGGTCAGCTTCTTAAGGGCGAAAAGCGACACCCAACAATCGGAAACAACGTAACAATTTACTCCGGAACCTCGGTACTTGGCGGCGATACCGTCATTGGCGACGGTGTTACAATTGGCGGTAATGCATTTATTGTTAAATCGGTTTCCGCCGGCATGAAAGTAAATGTGAAAAATCCGGAATTGCAGTATAGCAGAGATTCGAGAAGTGAGTTAGAGCAGGATGGATTCTGGGATTGGGTGATTTAGGATTATCCATTGCATAAATTTACAAATGTACTTGAGTTTCCGCAAAGCACATTAAAAAAAGTGGATGACTTTAATTAAAACACTAATCTGCTGGATTTTGAGGACTCAAAAGCGACAGTATCAGGATTAGAGGCACTTTAATAAGCCCCGCCGAAACCGGACTTTGGAAGAATTATTTTTTTATCTATTCAGACAACCAGTTTAAGGCAGAGTTGACGGTATCTCGGACGTTTGGGTCGGAACCATAGCCTGACGCCTTCTTTTGCATATGAGAGTATGCCACGGATGCCTTTCGCCAGTCGATAATAGCAGAAGAATACTTTTGCCTTTACAGGATCTGCTTTTTGTATAAT